>SKHL01000141.1 GCA_007116995.1 Limnochordia bacterium | reverse complement strand
TGCGCTCTCTGGTTCCTGCCAGAATGCTGTCGGAAGCGCGTATGGGCGGGGTTGCCTTTGGCGCTGCCGAAGCTGGTGCCCCATGCGCCCAAGTTGGCGTCGTTGCCTTGCAAGTTGCCGATCCGACGATGGAAGTCGTATTGGTCGCCGCCCTGCCAGAAGTCATCGCTGATCCCAAGCGCGGTTTGGGCTGGCTGATGGTCGCGGGCTGGTTGCCCTTGGCCTATGAGCGTGACCGTACCGCACGGGCAGCCAAGCGCGATTCCGCGCGGCTTGCACAGTCGATTGAACTTGTTGGCCGGATACTGGAGGCTGACACCTTCGAGGCTGCCTGCCTGATCCTTGCCAATGAGTTATCACAGACCTTTGCTTGTGAAACGGTCTCTGTGACTTGGCGGGCCAGAGGTGGTTTGCGCTTGCGTGCGATCAGCCATGCCGAAAAAGTGGATCGGCGCTCGGAATTGTCAGCCCTTGTCGAAGAGGCTGGCCAAGAAGCATTGACGCAAGAAACAGAAATTCACTGGCCAGGGCGCAGCAAAGCCGTAAGCCGCGCGCATGATCACTATGCGCGACTTCAGCATCCTGGCCATATGATTACGCTGCC
The DNA here is from genome assembly GCA_007116995.1 of Limnochordia bacterium. Lineage (GTDB taxonomy): Bacteria > Bacillota > Limnochordia > Darwinibacteriales > DTU012 > CSBR16-202. Next base: position 4,266 of record SKHL01000141.1, on the reverse strand, counting down.
GCTAATCGACTTTTCGTCCCAAGCAGGCGGACCGGACAAAAGCCGCTTGGGCGCGATAACTTTGGAACGCCAACGCGCCTCTTTTTCCGCGGCAGAGCTTTGGGCGCTACGGCTGGCATGCGAGTTGGCGCTGCAACCACTTATCTGGCAAGCCGCCCGCGCGCGGCGCTTGCCTGTTCGTGTCGGCACTGAAATCATGCGCAGCCTGCCGCGCGCGCTGCGTCCGCGCACCACTTCGGGACGACGGCTTGCAGCGCTGCTGGTTTTGCTGCTGGGGGGGCTGGCGGCCATGCCGGTGCCGTATTCCATTTCCGGCAGCGCGACGATACAGGCCGATGAAATGGCTTTTATCGGTGCGCCGTTCGATGGCTTCCTTGAAGAAAGTTATGCCGAACAGGGCGATATTGTGGCTGCTGGCACGCCTCTCTTTTCGTTGGCAACCCAGGAATTGATGCTTGAGAAAAGTGCTTTGCTGGCTGATCTGGTGCAATCCGACCGAGAGGCCGAATTGCGCCGCTCGCTGAATCAATTGCCACAGATGCAGATCGCCGAAGCGCAAGCCGCTGAAACGCGCGTAAAGCTGGAACAGACGGATGTCCGCCTTGCTTCGGCAGTTGCACATGCGCCCTTTTCAGGTGTTGTCGTCGAAGGGGAGCCCGGCAAGCAGATCGGAGGCGCCGTGCGCCGCGGCGATCCGGTCTTGACCGTGGCAGCGCTGAATTCGTTGCATGTTCAAGGCATGATCCATGAACGAGATTTGAGCCGCCTTGCGCTGGGCCAGCCGGTGCGCGTGACCTTTATCGCACAACCCAAAGACACGTTTGAGATGTTTGTCGATCGGATCATCCCCGCCGCCCGCATCGAGGATGGTGCGAACCGCTTTCCGATCCGCCTGACACCACCCGATAGCCCGTCCGAATGGTGGCTGCCGGGGATGACAGGTGTTGTGAAGGTTTCAGTAGGCTGGCGTCCGATAGGCTGGATCGCCACTCACCGACTTTTCGACTACCTCCGGCTGGTCTTTTGGATCTGACCCTAACCAAATTGAGAGAACCGATGAAAACCATCAAAAAGACACCGATCACGGCCATTCTGCTGGCGCTGGGCATCAGCACTGCAATCACATCCGATGTGAATGCGCAGGATGATGCAGCGACAGGGGGGGCAGCAGAATTATTGGTGCCGGACGCAACGCAGAAGACGCAAGTGGCAGATGCTTTCGTCTACCCGCCCACTGCGGCCTTGATGACGCCCTTTGAAAGCTTTGATGGAGCCGCCTCTCTCGGGGCTTGGTATACGCAGGCGGATGGATTTGTTGGAACCGCCGGGATCGAGCAAGAACGGTTTTTTGGCGGTGAAGGTGACGCGTCGCTGGGCCTGTCTCTGGGCCGTTATTCGCGCAATCTAACATTCAATCTTTTGTTCGAGGATGACAGTGCCGCAAATGTAACAAAAGCCCTGACAATCAATGCATTCAGCCGCAAGCCAACTGCCTATGTTGGTGGAAGCTATGAGTTGTTGGGGACCAGCGTTTCACTGGCATTCGGGCGTGATATAGCCCCCAACCTGCGTGCCAATGTGGAATTCGCTATTGATCGAGTGAAGATAGATGATGTCAGCCAGTTGCCGGTGCCGTTGCGTCCGTCTTTCGACAAGAATGGTGGGAAAAGTCTTCTTGTGCCTGTCGTCACAAGCATTGTGAGGGACACCCGGCAAGGGACGCATTTTACGGTTTCAGGCCAAATGCTGTCGCTTGAACTTGAGTTAGGCGTCGGTGGCGATACACGCTATCTTCGGCTTACATCGGCGTATCAAGGGCATCGACAACTGGGTGAAAGCTGGTCAATCGGTTTGCGCGGTATGGCTGGATATGGCGTTGGCCTGAGTGGCGACGCTTTTCCGGTTTTGCGCAATTTCTACATTGGCGGCCCGGGCAGCGTCCGTGGCTTTGCTGAAGGGGCACTGGGGGGTACGCGCTTTGAAACAGAGGCAGGCACTATCGGAACGGTTGGTGGAAACAAAGCCCTCTCTGGCAGTATTGAGTTGGCTTATGATCCAGCCGAGCTTGAGAAGCTGCGTCTACTTGGTTTCGTGGATATGGGTGCCGCGTTTTCGCCAAGCGATCGCCTGAATAGCAGTCAGTTGCGCGTGTCAACTGGGGTTTCTGCGCAATGGGCAATGCCATTTGGCCAAGTCAATCTGTCGCTCAGCCAGCCACTGCGTTCGCAAGCCATTGATCGCGTTCAAAAGGTGCAGTTTGGTATCACTTCAAAGTTTTAATATGCTTTGGGGTGCGAGGCGCTTGAAAAGCGCCTTTACCTTTCAAGATAAGCTTGAATGCCCTCTCCTTGCGAGATGGCATTTCTTACCCGTTCCTTGACAGTTTGTGTAATTGGTTGGCTGGAAAAACTAAAGTAACCCTCAAAAGAGAACATAACGATCTGGTCTCGACCATACAAATAAGACGAGGTTAATCCGGTTTTGCGATAATCAACTGCGTATCCCTGGGATTGTGGAAAAAATGCAGAGTTGAACTTCATAATTTTCTCAACCTGATCTTGCATTTCCTCCGTGCTTAATGCGGCATAACACCCCTGCCGCTTTTTCAAGCTATCCAACACATATCGGTCACAAAGGTATAACCCCGACAAGGCACTGGACAGCAAGAAGTTTTTCAAACCTTCCATGCGCTCAGCATATTCTTGGATTTCTTTCCGATCCCCAATTTCTGCTCGAAGTATCGCTTCAGTTTTAAGGAATTCTGGAATCGTATCGCAGATGTAAACTCTGAAACTCTCAGGATTGGTGGCGGCAACCTCTTCATACATTTTATTTTCGCTTAGAAAAGCGTCTGGATAAAAATCCATCGTAATGTTTCGCATAAGAGTAATTCCATTGGTTTTTAATAGAAAGTGATCAATGTCTGTTTTGAAAAATACGGCTAGTCTGTAAATGCTTCTTAAGCTAGGCAGCCCAAGTTGTGCAGAGAGAATGTTTGAAATAGTTGCTTTGCTCACGCCAGAGTTTTCTGACAGAGCTGACGAGGTTATATTATGATCCGACATCAACTTTTTGAGTTGCTGCGCGAAAAAATCAGCTATTTCACGTTCTGTGTCGATGCTGCTTTTGTTGGTCATGGCGATGATTTTCAGTTTCCAAAACCAAGTGCAATAGTTGAATTCTGCGCCTCTGTTCCGCTGGCTATGCCGTAGGCATACAGATGGAATGTCTGCGTATACTGGCGGCCTGGCTTATCAACTTCGCTGTTTGCGTTTGCGTGTAATACCTGCACTGCCGAGGGGTAATCATAGGCACCACTATATCTGGCGCGCGCGGGTTTTCTGACCTGCGCAATGCCGAGAGTCCTCAGGAAAAGTCCCATGCCCTGCTTGCTCTTGCCCTGTTCGCAATTGGCGAGATTTATCCGACGCCCCCCGATGCAGAGGTGCTTGCTTCGTCTGTCCACCGCAACATCCTGCGCGCTGTGAGTGTTATGCTTGAAATTCAGTCTGAGCTGTTGCCCACAACAACTGTAGGTTGTCGATACTCGAAAGGCTGTCGCGCTTCAATCCAAAACTTCGATTGCCCCCGTGTGACATCGCGTTTCACCCCAAGCGGTTATAATCCCGAACGGGTGAAAGTTCTGTAATGCTGTGATGAGCAAATGTTGGGAAATCTGTCTTTCAAGAGAGTTTGCTGGTGCGTTTTCCCAAAGCACGCATGGGGATTTTGTTCCACAGGGCATTGCCAGCATCCGCGTTTGGGGCGAGCGGGCAAATCTGAGGGACCGGAATGGCACAGCTGCAAGCCGCGCAACGCCAATGGCTTTGGGGCCAGTATCAGCGGTGTCTGCACTCAATTGGCCCTATCGCTGCCGATTTCGACACTGTCGCGCGGCTTGCAGACGGGCTGCGGGGCAATCCCGAAGCGCGGCGCAAGATCTGCCCTGTCCCACAGTTCTTTCGGAACTGTTTTTGCCAATGACAGGGCAGAGCGCCGAGAGGGCGTGATCTCATTCACGATGGAATGCTGGGGTGGACCCCTTATAAATCAGCCAATAACGCTTGTGAGATATGCGCCATAGGCATTCTTGCCAAACAGCTCGGCCCGTTGTTTCAGCGCACCCTTGTCGATCCAGCCCTGATAGAACGCAATCTCGTCGGGGCTGCCCATCTGAAGCCCTTGTCGCTGCTCCAATGTGCGCACGAAATTGCCCGCATCCAGCAGGCTTTCATGCGTGCCGGTGTCGAGCCATGCATAGCCGCG
>SKHL01000162.1 GCA_007116995.1 Limnochordia bacterium | reverse complement strand
TGTTGATTAAGATTTCATCGTCAGTTATGACTGAGACTGATCTGTTTGACTTAACCGTTAAGTGGATTCCACGCCGGTTAGATATGCAAAGTATTTTACGTAATTATCGGGATGTGTATGTAGAGTTACAGTATTTAGTGTCTTTTCGTAACTCTGTCGGCTTAGCTTTTCTCGTATCATCGCTGCAGTTAGCGGCTACTACCGTTATAGGGTATGGATTTGCTCGTTTTAAGTTCCCACTAAGCGGACCCCTATTTGGTCTGGTTATACTAACACTGTTAGTACCGCCACAAATGATCATGGTCCCACTGTTTTTAAACTTTCGGTTTTTTGACTTCTTTGGAATCGGTGGGTTTCTGCACAGTATCGGAGTTCTGTCTACGCCGAGCACGAACCTTTTAGGAACGATTTGGCCCTTTGTCTTGACATCAGCGACGGGCTTGGGCTTAAAGAATGGGTTGTTTATCTATATTATGCGTCAGTTCTTCAAAGGAATGCCTAAGGACTTAGAAGAAGCTGCTTTAGTGGATGGTGCTGGTCAGCTTCGCACATTCTTTACCATTATGCTTCCAGGTGCTGGCCCAGCCTTACTGATCGTATTTCTTTTCTCTTTTGTATGGCAATGGAACGACATCTTTTTGACATCCATGTACATGCGTCGTTCGTCGACTCTACTGCCCTTTATGTTAGAGAATCTGAGCTCCTCCTTTGGCGACTATAACTATAGCCAAGAGTATGTATCGGTTATCATAAATACGGGCATGTTGATGTTTATCGCTCCGTTGTTATTACTTTATGCATTTCTACAACGGTACTTCATCGAAAGTGTAGAACGTACAGGTATTGTTGGATAGCTGAGATATTGTCTAGAAGAGCTTCCCTGTTCTCTTAAGGGGAGCTTTTTTCTCACAAGATCAGAAGATATAATTTTTTGTATCTTGGGTCCTGGTAGCTAAATTTTTTCCATATTTAGTAGGATTTTTCTCGTAAATCGAGAACACTATATAAAGTTTGCCATCGCCACCCAAGGATTAAAGAAAATAATAGCAAAGATTACACAAAGCTAAGTCAGAAGGAGAAGATATTATGGATAATGTACGAATTGGTATTATCGGTATTGGAAACATGGGCTCGAATCATGCCAGATACTTATCTAATGGGGAAGTGCCAGGAGCTGAGTTAACAGCTGTATGTGATGTGAGTGAAGATCGTCTTAAGTGGGCGAAGCAGAATTTAGGAGAAAACATTCAAATCTTTGATAACTCGGATGCCTTTTTTGCATCGAAAGCCATGGACGCAATAATGGTAGCTACCCCTCATTATGATCATCCCCCTTTAGCTATTCAGGGATTTGAGAATGGGTACCATGTATTAATTGAGAAACCAGCTGGTGTATATACTAAACAGGTTCGAGAAATGAATGAGATTGCAGAAAAAAGCGGGAAAGTGTTTAGCATGATGTTCAATCAGCGCACAAATCCCATGTATCAGAAGCTACGAGAGATGCTCAATGCTGGTGAATTAGGAGAGCTAAAACGGACCGTTTGGATTATCACTAACTGGTATCGTCCTCAAAGCTATTATGATTCAGGCGGATGGAGAGCTACTTGGGGTGGAGAAGGTGGCGGTGTTTTACTTAACCAAGATCCCCATCAATTGGATCTATGGCAATGGACTTGTGGCCTACCAAAACGAGTCCGCGCTTTCTGCCATCTTGGTAAATACCACAATATTGAGGTAGAAGATGATGTAACTGCTTATGTAGAGTACGAAAATGGTGCAACCGGGCTGTTTGTAACAGCGACAGGAGAGGCACCTGGAACTAATCGGTTTGAGCTGTCTGGGGATAGAGGCAAAATCGTAGTCGAAAATGGTAACTTAACATTTTGGCGATTGCAGGTCTCTGAACGGAAATTCAATGCAGAATACAAGGGCGGCTTTGGTAGTCCTGAGGCATGGAAGTGCGAAGTTCCCATTCGCCGAGAAGTGACAGGGCATAAAGGGATAACTACAAATTGGGTGAATGCTATCCTAAAAGGCACCCCGTTACTAGCTCCTGGGGTAGAAGGTATTCGTGGACTCCAGATATCCAACGCGATGCATCTCTCCTCATGGACTGACTCGTGGGCGGATATCCCTGTGGATGAGGATCTCTTCATTGAGAAATTGCAGGAGAAAGTTAAAAATTCTTCGTTTAAAAAAGAATCCACTGAGAAAGTTATGGACGTTACTGATACATTCTAGATTAACGTGTATGGAATAGATAAGGCAGAGAAACCTAACACTTGATTTAGGGTTCTCTGCTTTTACTATGATCTAGATCACGAATTTTGGGGGGAGATCATGAAATTTGATCTAATTACATTTGGAGAGTCAATGGTACGTATTACACCACCAGGACCGTATCCCATTGAACAAGGAACTGCGGCTCATTTATATCCTGCAGGCAGTGAAATGAATGTGGCTGTGGCTGCAGCCCATCTTGGATTACGTGTTTCTTATGTGACAAAGGTAGCAAATAATCCTCTCGGTCGCTTAATCATCAATAAATGTAGTGAGCACAAAGTGGATACTACTTGGGTGAGAACTAGTCAAACAGATCGTCAAGGGCTCCTTTTTTTTGAAAATGCCCAATCTCCGAGAGCGGGAACCGTTTATTACGATCGAGAAAATTCGGTGTTTAGTAAAGTTGAATCCAACGACTTTGAGTGGGATCAGATTGTTAAGCAAACTAAGGTGTTTCTCATCAGCGGGATCAACCCAGCGGTAAGTACTCAAGCACATCGGGTTACCCTAGATGCAGTACGTAAGGCAAAAGCCCATAATTGTCTGGTTGCTTTCGATACTAATTACCGAAGTAAGCTCTGGGATGTTTTAACGGCTAAGGAGATCTTGAAAGAATACTATCCCTATATAGATATGTTATTTACCTCCGGTAGAGATGCCCGGAGTCTCTTTGGATTCCACGATTTACATGGCGATAAGTTAGCCCGAAAGCTTAGTCAGGATCTAGCTATTCCTACTGTAGTATTAGTCCACAGTAGTGAGCAAAAAGGTTCACTTTGGCGAATATCCTGCGTTCATCAAGGCGAAGATTATTCTCAGGAGCAAGGCGGACGCTTAGTGGGTGTAGAACGGTTAGGTGCAGGTGATGCTATGGCTGGAGGATTTATCACTGGCTTTCTAGAGTCTGGACCAGAGCTAGGTGTCGTTATGGGTAATGCCTCTATGACCCTTAAAAATACTTATGTAGGAGACTTCACGTGGGTTACTAGGGAGATAGTTGACAGTTTTATTGCTGGAGACACCTATACATTGAAACGATAATATTGCCTGTGCTCATAGGATTAAGCTTATTCTTACGTTTCCGGGCACTCCAGGTATTAGATGGTAGCAGGATAAAGAGGTGTATTCGGAGAAGGTTTCTGTAATAAGATAAGAGGAAGGATGTTGTCTTTGTCCACCCAACACGGATTACCCTTTCATGTTATGACTAAACCTATTGGCCCTATCTGCAATCTAGATTGTGAGTACTGTTTTTATCTAACAAAGACTAACCTCTATCCAGCTGAGAAAGACTTCCGGATGAGTGACAATGTATTAGAGGAATATATTAAGCAGTATATCGCCCATCAACCGGGGCCAGTGATCTCCTTTGCCTGGCAAGGGGGAGAGCCAACCCTAATGGGTCTAGAGTTCTTTCAGCATATTGTAGAGTTACAGCAGCAATACCTCCCAGAGGGTTGGCATGTAGAAAATTCTCTGCAAACAAATGGGACTCTTTTAGACCAGGAGTGGTGTGATTTTTTACGAGAGCATAGCTTTCTGGTGGGTTTGAGCCTAGATGGACCTCCCGAAATTCACGATGTGTATCGGAAAGATAAGCAAGGACGCCCTTCATCTCCTCAGGCTCTGCGTGGATTAGAGTTATTGAAGGAGCATAAGGTAGAGTTTAATGTACTTTGTGTAGTAAATAACGTGAATGCAAAGCAGCCGATGGAGGTATATCAGTTTTTTCTTGATCATGAAGTAAAATATATCCAGTTTATACCCTTAGTGGAGGGTAGCAAAGAGGAAGGTGTTAGCTCACGAAGTGTAAGTGGTCTAGAGTATGGCCGGTTCTTAACCACTATTTTTAATCACTGGGTGCGTTTTGACTTAGGAGATATCTATGTCCAGCTCTTTGAAGGGATTGTTGGTACTGAGGCTGGAATGGGTTCTAGTCTCTGTGTATTCTCGCCTAGCTGTGGGCGATTTCTGGCCATGGAGCATAATGGCGATATCTATGCCTGTGATCACTATGTAGATCCTGATCACTTGCTAGGTAACATTATGAATCAGAACATGGCCGAGATGGTTAACTCCCCTGAGCAACAAGGATTTGGTAAAGAGAAGTCTACTTCACTAACAGAGTATTGTAAGCAGTGCCCCGTTCTATCTTATTGCTATGGTGGCTGTCCGAAGAATCGGGTGACTGTTAGCCCTACGAATGAGGAGGGCCATAACCATTTATGTGATGGATATCGTCAGTTTTTCCGTTATGTACAGCCCTATAGTCGGGTGATTGTAAATAAACTGCAAAGGAAAACGGCTCCACCAGCTATTCGCCAGAAGATGCAGGAGGTCTACGATACGATTTGGAGTGGAGTAGGACGTAATGATCTTTGTCCCTGTCAAAGCGGGAAAAAGTACAAGAAATGCCATCAATCCTATTCATTACCTAGATTCTAAACGGATTCAAGAAACTGCTCGTCATTATGCAGACTAACCGGAGATAGATACATGCTAACGACCCAAGAAGCTAGTGGACTGTAAACCTTCTCCCTTAGGATTTCTTAATAGCATCATCAAAGGCCAAGTCAGAAGCGGGGAAGTCGATTCTGCGTACGAATTCTTGTGCTTCCATGGCACCAAATTCCCGATCCATACCACTGTCTTCCCATTCTACGGATAGGGGACCAGTATAATTCGCATCATTCAAGGCACGGATGATTTCCTCGAAGTTCACATCACCATGACCTAAGGAACGGAAGTTCCAACCTCTGCGGGAGTCACCAAATTCAAGGTGTGAGCTTAAGATACCAGTACGACCGTTTAACGTTACCGCTGCATCTTTCATGTGGACGTGATATACTTTATCTGCAAATTCTCGCAAGAAGATATGGGGTGAAAGACCTTGCCATATTAAGTGGCTCGGGTCAAAGTTAAGACCGAGGGTAGGACGGTTATTAAAGGTCTGAAATAACCGTTCCGTTGTATAGAAATCAAAGGCAATTTCTGTTGGATGCACTTCAAGGGCGAATTTTACTTCCTGCTTATCATACTCGTCGAAGATCGGAGTCCATAATGTCATGATTTTCTGGAACCCGTCCTCCACCATTTCTTCGGTGGTTTGGGGAAAGGAATATAGATACTTCCAGATAGGAGATCCAGTAAAGCCCGTAACCACGTAGCAACCCATGTTTTTCGCGGCCTGGGCTGTCGCAATCATTTCCTCGATAGCCCACTGACGAATTTTTTTAGGATTCCCTTTTACATCGCTCGGAGCGAAGTTATCCAGTCTAGGATCCCAGTCGTCACCGACACATTGACCAGCTAGATGATTCCCTAATGCCCAACACTTTAATTCATACTTAGCCAGGATCTCTTGACGATTAGCGACATACTCGGGATCTGTAGCAGCTTTTTTCACATCCATGTGATCACCCCAACAGGCAATCTCTAATCCGTCATAGCCTACGGAATGTGCAAACTTACATATTTCCTCAAACGTCATATCGGCCCATTGGCCAGTAAATAGGGTAATTGGTCGTGCCATGATGTCTCCTCCTATGCTCCTATTTGATATCGACCCAGACAGCACCGTTTTTCGAGCTATCTACACATGCATGAATAAATTTGATACCTTGAACTCCGTCTAGGACATCAGGGAAATCCAAGTCTTTCGCTGTTAATGATTCACCTGCTTGTTTCTTAATCAACGCACTGAGAAAGGCATTGTATACATTGGCAAACCCAATGTAATAGCCTTCCGGATGGCCTGACGGGATGCGAGAGAGCTCTGCTGCTTCGGGATAAAGATATCCGTTACCCCGAGAAAAAATTTGGACTGGTCCGTTAGCCATGCATATCTTTATTACATTCGGCGTCTCTTGCTCCCATTCGATGGCTCCTTTTGTACCATATATGCGTATTTTTAAACCGTTGTCATTTCCAATGGCTACTTGGGAACACCAATAAGAGCCTGTGCCACCATTCTCTAGTCTAACCAAAATCTCTGCATTTGTATCGAGTTCACGATTCTCCCCAAATGCCGTCAAGTTAGCACAGAGTGACTTAATTTTAAGCCCTGTAACGAAAGATACGGTATGTTCGATATGGCTACCAATATCGCCTACGCAGTTAGAGATCCCAGCCATTTTGGGATCGGTTCGCCAAGCTGCTTGACGTTGTCCTGTATCTTCTAGTTTATCAGCTAACCAGCACTGTGGGTACTCGCCCACGACCACTCGGATATCCCCTAACTCTCCATTTCGTACCATCTCTCTAGCATGATAGAGCACAGGATGGGCCGAATAGGCATAGGTAACACAAAACAATAAATAGCGTTCTTTGGCTATTTTGGTCAGCTCTTCCCCTTGTTCGAGTGTGAGTGCTAAGGGTTTGTCACAAATAATGTGAATGTTCTGTTCCATAAAGGCTTTGGCAATGTCATAATGAGCATAGTTAGGTGTGCAGATACTGACAAAATCAATGCCATCTTCTCGAGCTCCTTCAGCTTGAGCCATTTCGGCATAGGTCTTGTATATCCGATCCTCGTTTAGACCAAGCATCTGCCCAGTAGCTTGCGTTACTTCCCAGTCTCTGGAAAAACAGCCGGCTACCATCTGGGCCTTGCCATCAAATGCAGCTGCTTTACGATGTACATCGCCAATGAATGAGCCTGTACCACCGCCTACTAGGCCTTGGCGTAATACACCGGTTTTCACTACTTTTGATTTTCCTTCAATCATGCGGACACCTCCAAATATGTTCTACTGGATCTTGATTACGCAAAAATCTCATTATCAGTATTCCATAGACTAGTAAGCAGATCCTCCTTTTTCCTTCAGACTTCCCTTGTTTGATTAATTTTTCTAAAATTTATCTTGAAATTAATTGGAAAAAGCCTGTTTTTTCGATATACTAGGATATAGAGATTTATGAGTTTATCCTAGCGGAGGTGGGTAATGAGTACGACGATGAATTTATTAGCATTTGATTTGGGAGCTTCAAATGGACGTGCTATTGTGGGAAAATATGATGGAGACAAGATTACACTTAAGGAAGTACATAAGTTTACCAATGGAGCTGAGTTACTACATGGAAGTTCCTACTGGGATATTTTGAAACTATTTTCAGAAATAAAGTTAGGCTTGCGAAAGGCTGTGCAGTGCACGAATAACTGTATCAGCAGTTTAGCTATTGATACGTGGGGTGTTGATTACGGCCTGCTAGATCAAGCGGGTAACTTATTAGCTAACCCCTACCATTATCGAGATAAGCGCACCGATGGGTTACTTGAGGAGATTTTCACTAAGGTCTCACGAGATGAGATCTATGGACAAACAGGAATTCAGTTTATGCAGCTTAACACCTTGGTTCAACTGTATGCGGATCAAAAATATCGGCCCTGGGTGTTAGAGAATGCGGAAGCCCTGCTGTTTATACCCGATCTATTAAATTACTTCTTAACAGGTCAGCAATATAATGAGTATACGATTAGTTCGACTTCGCAGTTGTTTGATCCGGTGAACTCCCAATGGGCCCAAGAATTGTTTGCATCCTTAGACTTACCCATGGATATTATGAAGACCCTTATATTTCCAGGTGAGACCATTGGGGGGTTAACTAGCGTCTTTCGTCAAGAAATGGGACTATCTCAGGACATCCCGGTCATCGCCACAGGTAGTCATGATACGGCTTCAGCTGTAGCTGCTGCCCCATTAACAGATGAGCATAGCATCTACATTAGTAGTGGTACCTGGTCTCTGTTAGGGATGGAGTTAGATGCTCCGCTGATTAATGAACAATCTCTACAAGAGAATTTTACTAACGAGACAGGTGTCGGTAAAAAAATACGGTTTTTAAAGAACATTAGCGGATTATGGCTAATTCAGGAGTGCAAACGTAGTTGGGATCGAGCGGGGTTGAACCTATCCTATGACCAGATTAGTCAAGCTGCTGTACTAGCTAAGCCTTTTAAGTGTGCGATCGATCCCGACGATTCCAGATTTCTTAATCCTGCTGATATGCCTAGCGCGATTATCGAGTACTGTCGGGAAACAAACCAACCAGAACCCCATGACTTCGGGGAAATGGCCCGATGTATTTATGAGAGTTTAGCTATGAGCTACGAGTCCACTTTAGGGAAACTGGAAACCATGATTGGACGACCCATTAATACCATTCACATGGTTGGTGGAGGAATTCAGGCTGAGTTATTATGTCAATTTACGGCAGATACTACCAAGAGACCAGTGGTAACAGGTCCTATTGAAGCAACTGCGATTGGCAACATGCTAGTACAACTAATGGCCAAAGGCGAGATTAATGATCTAGCGCAAGGTCGGGAGTTAGTAAGACGATCTATTGCATTGAAAGAGTACCTGCCTAACGGGTAATACGTGCCCTGAGCTTGATGGATAAGGAGATGTTCTATGATCATTACGTTAACGTTGAATCCGGCATTAGATCGAACCATGACTATTGATACGTTACGAGTAGGTGAGTTAAACCGGATCAATCAAGTGCAGGTAGATGGCGGTGGAAAAGGGATTAACGTATCCAAAGCACTAGCCAAGCTAGGGATAGAGAGCAGAGCGATGGGATTTATGGCTGGGGATACAGGCAAACAACTTGTGGGAGGGCTCTCCCCTTTGGTAACACCAGGGTTTACCTGGTTAGAATCTGGAGCGATCCGCGTGAATACAAAGATATTGGCGAGATCAACCGGCGAAACTACAGAGTTGAATGAAGCCGGCCCTACAGTGACAGCGAGAGATTGTGATCGGTTGTTGCAGGATTTAGATTCTGTAGTAGACGGGCATGAATATTTGGTAATCGCTGGCAGTCTACCACCTGGAGCAGATAATAATTTCTATGCCCAGGTAATCTCTTGGGCCCATGAACGAGAAATAAAAACAATCCTTGATGCTAGTGGAGATGCACTGATTCATGGGGTACGATCTGTTCCATGGATGATCAAGCCTAATGTGGATGAGGCAAGACAATTAGGCTATCAGATCAAAAGTATTCCCGACGGGCTTAGAGCCATTGAGCACTGGATATCTCAGGGGATCCGACTCGTTGTACTCACTCTAGGCTCGCAGGGTGCTCTGTTTGGATATGAGGACCAGCGAGTCTGGGCTAAGGGAAGTGCTCCAAATATTGGCAGTACGGTAGGCTGTGGAGATTCTGCCTTAGCCGCCACCGTTGGATACTTATCACAGGGATGTGACTGGAACATGGTGATTCGTCTGGCTATGGCTACTAGTACAGCCACAGCCACTACAGAAGGCACCACTTTTTTATCAGCAGCGGAAATCCAACCCTTTTTAGCCTCAGTTGAACTACAAATCCTATAGGGGGTTACCCACATGAAAGATTCTCATGTGGCCTCAGAAGCAGTACCATTTTAGAACAGGAGGTCTTGGTGATGTGTAAGGTGCGTCGTCCAAGGCCTTATCTGATCAGGGTGTGGAGATTGGTGGAGAACGGAAATATTGTGGGATTTTTGAGACACACTATCAGGGTATCAATGTTTATTTCTTAGAGAATCAACAATGCCTTGGTCGTGAAGAAACGTATTAGTGGATCGAAAAGGAAGTGCCAAGATGCAAGGGCAGAAAAAAATCAGCTTTAGTAGTCAAGAATTCATTGATATCTTTCATTACCCGGGAGAACTAGGGGTTAAATACTCCAATCGTCAGTCGGAATTTCGCTTGTGGGCTCCAACCGCGAGTAACGTATTGTTAGTAACATATCCCACAGGTAATGATAGTAAAGGGACTAAAACACCCATGTCCAAAGGGGAACAAGGAACGTGGTATTTGGATGTAGCAGGTGATCTTCATGGTATCTACTATAACTACTTGGTTACTGTAGATGGCATGACACAAGAGGCAATGGATCCGTATGCCAAGGCCTGTGGTGTCAATGGTAATAGGGGCATGGTGGTGGATATGCAACGAACCGATCCCGATGGTTGGCAGGATCTTGTGCGGCCAACCTTAAGCCATTTCATTAATTCCATAATTTATGAGCTGCATGTGCGAGATTTTACTATCTGGAGTGAGTCTGGCGTGCAGCAGAAGGGTAAGTTTCTTGGGATGACTGAGCGAGGGACTACGGTTTGTCATTCTGTGTCCACCGGCCTAGATCACTTAAGTGAATTAGGTATCACTCATGTTCAGCTGATGCCCTGTTATGATTTTTCTACGATTGATGAGTGTAAATTAGATGCTGAGTATAATTGGGGATACGATCCTCAAAATTACAATATTCCTGAAGGCTCGTATGCGACAGACCCTTATCATGGTGGTATACGGATTCGTGAATTTAAGGAGATGATTATGGCCCTGAAGGAGCAGGGTATCCGGGTCGTCTTAGATGTTGTTTACAACCACACCTATCTAGCAGCAGAATCACACTTGAATAAAATTGTTCCCGGATATTACTATCGCCAAGATCCATATGGTAATCTTACTAATGGATCAGGATGTGGTAATGAGCTAGCATCGGAGCGAAGTATGGTGCGTAAGATGATCACCGATTCTGTGGTCTACTGGGCCAATGAGTATAAAATCGATGGTTTTCGGTTTGATTTGATGGCTTTATTGGACATTGTTACGATTAATGAAATTCGAAGTGCCTTAAATGATGTGGACTCGAGTATTATTGTCTACGGTGAAGGATGGATAGGTGGACATTCTCCCCTGCCTGATAACTGCAAGGCATTAAAGGGTAATGTGCGGCAATTACCAGGTACAGGAGTTTTTAATGATGATGTACGGGATGCGGTAAAAGGACATGTCTTTTTTGGGGAGCAGCCAGGGTTTGTCAACGGCGCTATAGGTATGGAAGAAAGCGTAAAATGTGGTATAGTTGGTGCTACGGATCACGATCAAGTCGATTATAATCAGGTTCTATTTTCCCACTTCCCTTGGGCCGCTGAACCAGCACAATCCATCAACTATGTAGAAGCTCATGATAACTATACTCTTTGGGATAAGCTATTGAAAACTAATCCGAATGATTCCGAAGAGGTTCGAATGGCCATGCACAAGATGAGCGCTGCAATTATCTTAACTTCCCAGGGGATCCCTTTTTTACATGGTGGAATGGAGTTTTTACGCTCAAAAAATGGGGATCATAATAGTTATAAGTCTCCCGATAGCATCAATCAGATAAACTGGATGCAGAAATGTAAATACAAGGGAATTTTTTCCTATTATCAAGGATTAATTCAACTTCGCAAAACCCATCCGGCCTTTCGGATGAAAACCACTGGAGAGATTCAAAGCAATCTATGCTTCTTACCTATGCCCGCTGGCCAGATGTTAGGCTATGTTTTGACCAAGGCTAATGCTGATCCATGGCAGAAAATTGTAGTCGTATTTAACGCTACAAGTACAGGGAGATTGATTGACTTACCAGGTAATCACTGGATTATTGTGGTTAATCAGAAACAAGCAGGGATCAACGAGCTTGGGCGGGTCATGACAGACAAGGTTGTTGTTCCAGGGAGAACATCACTTGTGTTAGTTGAAGCTGAAAGCTTCCTTGGAAATTAGGTTCAGGAGGGAGTAGTAGTAACGAATCATGACAGATTGGAATTCATCACCCCATAGTAACCAAGATCGATATCTTTTTCATCAGGGAACGCACTATCGCAGCTATCAATGGCTAGGAGCCCATTTAATCAAAAAAGAGGGAAAGCGGGGTGTACGATTTTCTCTTTGGGCTCCAAACGCTCGGGAGGTCCGAGTGGTTGGTGACTTTAATGATTGGAATGGTTCCGATAGTCAAATGCATCGCATAGAGGATTCCGGAATTTGGACCCGATTTGTTCCAGGGCTGAATGAAGGCGACATCTATAAGTACGAGATCATACTCCAGGAGGGGTCAAGTCGCTTAAAAGCAGATCCGTATGGATTTTCCGCTGAGGTTCGTCCTCAAACCGCGTCTAAAGTGGCCAACTTGCATAACTATCAGTGGCAGGATAGTGATTGGCTGCAGAAACGGTATGAATATAACAGTTATCAACAACCCATGCTAATTTACGAAGTTCATCTTGGCTCTTGGAAGCAAAAGAATACCGAGGAATTGCTAACCTATCGAGAATTAGCGAAAGAACTGATCGACTATGTATCATCCATGGGGTATACTCATATTGAACTACTTCCCTTAGTGGAGCACCCCTTTGATGGTTCGTGGGGATATCAAGCGACTGGGTATTATGCGGCTACGTCTCGTTATGGGTCACCAACTGAATTGATGTATTTGATTGATCAAGCACACCAAAGGGGAATTGGTATCATCCTTGACTGGGTTCCGGGTCATTTTTGTAAGGACGATCATGGGCTACGGTTGTTTGACGGTACAGCCCAATTCGAGTACGATGATCCGTTGCGTAGAGAAAATTATGGTTGGGGTACAAGCTACTTTGATTTAGGGAAGCCAGAAGTCCTCAGCTATCTCATTTCTAATGCTATCTTCTGGTTTGATGTTTTCCATGTTGATGGTTTGCGAGTCGACGCTGTTGCGAGTATGCTATATCTAGACTACGAACGTGGTGATAGCCCCTGGCGTTCTAATATATATGGGGGACGCGAGAACTTAGAAGCTATTGGATTTTTACGCAAGCTAAACGAAGTGGTATTTCATGAATTCCCCAATGTGCTCATGATAGCGGAGGAATCCACTACTTGGCCATTGGTATCTCATCCTACCTATACTGGTGGACTAGGGTTTAACTATAAATGGAATATGGGTTGGATGAATGATATGCTACGATATATGGAATTTGATCCAATTTATCGCAAATACCATCACAATCTAGTTACATTTTCCTTTATGTACACCTTCTCCGAAAATTTTATACTTCCCCTATCCCATGATGAAGTAGTTCATGGCAAAAAGTCTCTGTTAGACAAGATGCCAGGTGACTATTGGCAGAAGTTTGCTTCCCTACGAGCCTTTTATGGATATATGATGGCCCATCCAGGCAAGAAACTTCTGTTTATGGGTGGAGAGTTTGGTCAGTTTATTGAGTGGAAATATAAAGAGAGTCTAGACTGGCATTTATTGGAATACCCGATGCATCAAAGCATGCTAGGGTATGTGAAAACGCTTAATCATTGTTATCGTAAACACAGGAGCTTATGGTATAATGATCATAATCTAGAGGGATTTCATTGGATCGATCCCCATGATCACAACCAAAGTATCGTTACATTCATACGACAAGATGATCAGGAGTTTACTGTCATTGTTACTAATTTTACTCCTGAGGTCCGCTATGATTACTGCATAGGTGTTCCCTATCCAGGTGAATATCGGGAGATACTCAATAGTGATAGGCAGGAGTTTGGTGGCTCTGGGCAAGTAAATGGCCCTTTAGTCGCAAAAAAAGAGGCGTGGCATAATCAGCCGAATAGGCTGGAGTTAAAAATCCCTCCACTTGCCACTGTATATATTCAACTTGTGAAGCCTGCTGTGAGATAAGATCCACGTAGGCTTTTATTACCATATTAGATAGTATCTGTTTTTATTATATACCGCTTTTGCCCCAGCACGGTGTGGTGCACTCGCTATTGCAATTGTGGCAGTGTATTGACACGATCGTATAGACATGATTGTCCTTGAATTTGAATGTGTTCTGTGGTATAATATTTTAGAGTAGTTAGCAAAGAAATAACCTGACACCCATACTGCTAGCTAGCGTATAGAAGGAATGGTTTTCTAATCTCCTCATTTAAAATATAGATCTCCTTCGCTATCCACAAGGAGTTTATTCAAGGGTGAAGAGAACGGAAGATAAAAGCAAGTTGTTGATGTTATTGCTGACGGTAGCAACGGTCGGCTGGCATGACAGTAAGGGAAGCATTGAAGTATCATAAGATTCTGTGGACTGGGAACCTGTTAGAGATCTTATTGGTCAATAAATCTAGTACTGGACTAGTCTTAAAGTGAGGGGAAGAAAATTGAGATTTTGTAACTTAGGTACGACAGACATTCAAGTATCCACTGTAGCCCTAGGATGCTGGGCTTTTGCTGGTGGTAAGTATTGGGGAGAACAAGAGGATCAAGACTCCATCAACACCGTAGCTGCAGCCTTAGACGCTCAGATTAACTTTTTTGATACAGCAGAAGCCTATGGAGGTGGGTATAGCGAAGAAATCCTTGCTCAAGCCCTTGGAAAGCGGAGTAATGATGTGATTATCGCTAGTAAATTTGGTGGTAGACCGCATTCCCATGATCAGGTAATCGAAGCTTGTGAACAAAGCTTACACCGGTTAAAACGGGATTATATCGATTTATACCAAATCCATTGGCCTGATGAGACTGTGCCCATCGAGGAGACAATGACAGCGTTAAACCGATTGAAGCAACAGGGGAAGATTCGAGCTATTGGTGTATGTAACTTTGGTCATGATACAATGCAGGAACTGTTAGGCGTAGGTTCTATCGAAACGAATCAAGTAGCCTATAATCTATTGTGGCGTGGTCTTGAGTACGAGATTGCCCCAAACTGTATTGAACATGGAATAGGCATTCTTTGCTATAGCCCCCTAGCTCAAGGATTGTTAACCGGGAAATATCACAGTGCCGATGATGTGCCTCAAGGACGAGCTAGGACTAAGTTGTTTGCTAGTAGCCGTCCTCAGACCCGGCATGGACAGCCTGGGCACGAGGAACTAGCATTTCGCACTATTGATCGAATTAGAACTATTGCCCAAAGGCACGAAGTGTCCATGACTGATCTTTCTTTATGGTGGTTATTTAAGCAGTCTGGTGTGACCGCTGTTCTTGCCGGGGCCCGCAATGCTCAGCAGATACTAGAAAATGCCAAATGTACTGAGATAGACTTGCCTGATTCAGTGGCAACTGAGCTTAGTGAGGCCAGCGATGAGCTAAAGCAGGCTGTGGGCGGGGATACGGATATATGGGCTAATCGAATCAGTTAGGGTGGTCGAATCGATGTACCAGTTAACGTTCTATGTTCCGTCTTCTCATTTTGAAGAAGTAAAAACAGCGCTTAGCTAACCAATGTCTGTCTAAAGCTGGTGTTGCTCGAATTACCTTAGCGCTAGGTTCACATGATATCGAAGACAGAAGGTGTAAGGAAAGACTTGGAAAACGGCACTTATGGTGAAAAACCTTGAAAGCTTACCAAGGCAGTTTGATCTAAAACAATCCGCTAGATATGGGAGAGACTACAATGGATAAAGAATGGCATGGAAAATGGATAGCAGATCCTCGCTTTGCAGGGCTAGCACCCATTAATATATTTCATCGAGAAGTCGCAGATGATCCGTTGCCCCCGCACAACAATGAGTTGCTTAACAGCCACATGCTAGTGCGAAGGGAGTTTCACCTGGATAATCCAGGGAAACAGGCTATATTGGATATATCAGCAGATGATTATTATAAACTTTATGTAAATGGTAACTATGTGGGTCAAGGACCCGCTCCAAGTTATTACTTTCACTATTACTATAATCGGTATGATGTGACCTCCTACTTACAGCCGGGCACCAATGTCATAGCTGTTCAAGTCTACTATCAAGGACTAGTGAATCGAGTATGGAATAGTGGGGATTACCGGCAAGGGCTAATATGTGAATTATTTGTTGATGATAGCCTTGTTGTAGTATCGGACTCAGCTTGGAAGTATCGTTTGCCAACAGCATACCAAGGGACGAAAACATACGGCTATAGAACTCAATTTGAAGAAAACTTTGATGCTAGAAAATGGGATCCCCATTGGAGTGAGGCTGAGTATTACGATGGAGATTGGGCTAATGTAGCCGTGAAGTTTGGTGATGACCATACTTTGTTTTTGCAGCCGACTCCCCCGGTTCAAGTATACGAGAAACAACCTAAGAGCATAACACAAATAGAAGCCGGTCTTTACCAACTAGATTTTGGACAGGAGATAACAGGTGCATTTATTATGGAGGCGCAGGGTGCTCCGGGGCAAGTTGTAGAGATTCGGTGTGGCGAAGAGCTTGATGCCGATCTGCGGGTGCGGTATGAAATGCGTTGCAACTGTCAGTATCAGGAGTTTTGGACATTATCAGGTGCACTAGATAGACTTGAACCCTTTGATTATAAGGCATTTCGTTATGTGGAAGTAATCGCTCCTGATGTAGAGTTTGATCAGAGCAGTTTTAAGGTAGAAGTACGCCACTATCCTCTATCCGAGGATCAATGCACCTTCGTCACGGATAATAGTATGCTTAATCAAATTTGGTCAATTTGCCAAAATGGGGTAAAATATGGAGCACAAGAGGCATACTTAGATTGCCCGTCGCGGGAGAAAGGGCAGTATTTAGGAGATCTAACCGTTACGGGGCATGCTCACCTGTACTTAGCTGGGGATCTACGTCTATATAAGAAGGCCCTCTATGACTTTGCTTACTCTAGCTTTATTTGTCCTGGACTGATGGCAGTTGCACCGGGTAGTTTGATGCAGGAAATAGCGGATTATTCATTGCAGTGGCCCCAACAACTACTT
>SKHL01000097.1 GCA_007116995.1 Limnochordia bacterium | reverse complement strand
TGCCTTTTTATCATATCCGACAAATTGCTTCATCATCTGTCTGGTTTGTTCAAATTGCTTTAATAACCGATTAACATCCTGAACCCTGGTTCCTGATCCCAATGCGATGCGCTTACGCCTAGAAGCACCGATGATGTCTGGCTGTCGTCTTTCTTCTACCGTCATGGAACTGATGATGGCTTCAATTTTCTTTAGATGGGTTTCGTCTACTTCCATCCCCTGCAATTGCTTGAAGTTGCCCATCCCAGGCATCATCCCTAAGAGTTGGTCCAGAGGACCCATTTTCTTAACTTGATCTAGCTGATCCTTAAAGTCTTCTAAGGTAAACCCGTCACTACGTAATTTATCCGTTAGTTCATGGGCCTTTTGGTGATCCATGGATGATTCTGCTTTTTCAATCAAGCTAAGCATGTCACCCATGCCGAGAATCCGCGAGGCCATCCTATCTGGATGGAAGGCTTCTAATCCATCAATTTTTTCGCTAATCGCGGCGTACTTAATCGGTTTACCTGTTACCGCTTTGATAGATAATGCTGCTCCACCTCTGGCATCACCGTCTAGTTTCGTCAACACCACTCCATCAATTCCTAAGGTTTTATCAAAGGCTTCAGCCACGTTGACTGCGTCTTGTCCTGTCATAGCATCGACCACAAGTAAAATTTCATGGGGTTTGGCTACTTCTTTGATGTTCGCTAATTCATCCATTAGGGTTTCGTCAATATGCAACCGTCCTGCCGTGTCAATAAGTATAACGTCGTTGCCATGGGTACTAGCATGGGCCAAAGCCGCATTAGCGATATCTACAGGATTTTCCTCTTCCATGCTAAACACGGGAACATTAATCTGTTCACCTAACACCGTTAATTGTTTTATTGCAGCCGGACGGTAGATATCAGCGGCTACTAATAATGGTCGGTGCCCTTGTGATTGTAGTAACTTGGCTAATTTGCCACTGGTAGTAGTTTTTCCTGCACCTTGTAAGCCTACCATCAATATAACTGTGGGTGGTTTTTTGGATAACGTAATATTGCTCTGTGTACCGCCCATCAGTGCTGTTAGTTCTTGGTTAACTATTTTAATGACTTGTTGGGCCGGAGATAAGCTGTTGAGTACCTCGTGACCGATAGATCGCTCTTTTACCTTGCCAACGAAATCTTTGACAACCTTATAATTGACATCTGCTTCTAACAAGGCTAGGCGTACTTCTCGTAATGCTGATTCTACATCCTTTTCGGTTAGTTTTCCGCGACCTTTTAACTTCTTTATTGTTTCTTGTAAACGGCTCGCTAAATTTCCAAAAGCCATGGGTGTGTCCTCCTAACTCTCTGCTAGGATCTGTTTCATTCTTGCTTGCATCCTGCATAGTTTTTCAGCCTGTTCGGACAAGTCACACTGAACAAGGGTGTCTTGGATCTCTGTTAATTCATGATACAGTTGATTTAATAAATCCTGGTGGATCTGATATTTTGCTAATAGATTGAGTTTGCTCTCAAACTCTGCTAAGGCAGAACCAGAGCGTTTGAGAATATCATGTACTGCTTGGCGAGAAATATCTAGTTGATCCGCGATTTCTCCTAAGCTTAAGTCGTCGTCAAAATAAAGCTGGTAGATATCCTGCTGTCGTTGGGTTAATAGTGGACCATAGAAATCAAAGAGCAGACTCATTTTTAATGTTTTATCCATAACAGAACCTCTGTTAAGCAAATTGACTTTACAGACGTTAGTATAACTAATGACAAAAGGAATGTCAAGTAAAATTACTTGAAAGCATTAGCTAAATAATGCCCTTGCGAATTCCTTAGCATCAAAATCCTGTAAGTCTGTATACTTCTCTCCAATACCAATTAATTTAACAGGGAGTTTTAACTCGTGAGACAAGGCAAGAATGATGCCTCCTTTAGCGGTTCCATCTAGTTTTGTTAAAATGATTCCCGAGACGGGAACAGCCTCACTAAACAATTTTGCTTGAGACATGGCATTTTGTCCAGTGGTGGCATCAACAACTAGCAAGATTTCATCTGGATCTCTCCCTAATTCCCTAGTGACTATCCGGTAAACCTTACTTAATTCGGCCATCAAATTAGTCTTAGTTTGAAGACGACCAGCCGTATCCAAAATGAGTACATCGCTTTTTCGAGCCTTCGCTGCCGCGACTGTATCAAATGCTACAGCTCCTGGATCTGAACCTTCGTTATGAGCTATGATGTCTACCCCAACGCGATCAGCCCATACTTGAAGTTGATCAATCGCTGCTGCACGAAAGGTATCGCCGGCCCCTAATAACACCGTAGCTTGTTCGGATTTTAACCGATAGGCCAATTTGCCAATAGTTGTAGTTTTTCCTGCCCCGTTAACGCCCACCACCATTATGGCCGCAGGTGGTGGTCCTAAGAGCGTCAGAGACTCACAATTATCCTCTAGTAGATCAACGATCTCTTCCTGTAGCATGGTTTGCATCTGGATACCTTCAGTGATGTTTTCCACACGAACTCGTTCTCGGAGACGATCGACGAGGTGCATCGTAGTAGGAAACCCAACATCCGCTTGAATCATGATTTCCTCTAACTCTTCAAATAACTCATCATCAATTCCACGTCCTTTAACTAGAGCTTCGACTTTTCCTACAAATCCTTGCCTTGTCTTACTTAATCCACTCTTTAAGCGAGTGAAAAATCCAGATCTTGCAGATTCGTCATCAAGTTCATCTTCAACAGTCTCATCTACTAGGTCAGAAACTTCGGATTCTCCTTCTTGTGCAGGATTAGGGGCGGGAGACTGTTGTTCTACTTTGTCTTTACGTCCAAACAATTCTTTCCATACCATGATAGGCTCTCTCCTTATGATGATAGTTGCACTGACATTAGCTGTGAAGTAGCCGTTTCTGATGTAGTCACACCATATAAACGGTCTGATGATTCCATGGTACCCTGACGATGCGTGATTACAAGGAATTGGGTTTGGGTTGTAAATCCAGTCATTAGCTTCGCAAACCGATCTAGATTCACATCGTCTAATGCTGCATCGATTTCATCTAAAATACAAAAGGGAGTGGGTTTGACTCTTCTGATAGAAAACAGCAGGGCTATCGCTATTAATGAACGTTCCCCCCCTGATAACAATAATAGATTCTGTGCTTTTTTACCCGGGGGCTGGGCCACAATATCGATACCAGTAGCTAACAGATGGTCTGGATCAGTAAGAATTAAATCGGCTTTGCCTCCCTGGAATAACTGAGTGAACAGCTGTTGAAACTCCATTCGTAATCGCTGAAATGTAACTCTTAGCTTCTGTTCTGATGTAGTATCCATCTCTTCAATCACAGATTGAAGGGCATCCTTCGCTTTCCGTAAGTCATCAACTTGCTCCTGTAAAAAGAAACACCGCTCTTTCACTGCTTCGTATTCCTCAAGTGCACCTAGATTTACAGTTCCAAGCTCCTGAATATCCTGTTTCAGTCGATTAGCTTCGATGATTAAATCGTCTTTTGTTCGCTCTGGGGTACATTCTTGAAGCTGATTAATTGTGAACTCCCGTTCCGCCACTTCTTCCATGGTGCGCTTAAGTTCAAGCTGGATTCCATGGATGGCTAGCTCTAAGTTGTGAATCTGCTTATCTAATTCTCCTAGGTTGGTCCGTATCTGTTTAAACATGCGATTCTTTTTCTCAAGTAACTGTTTTGTACTAGTACGTTGCGTTTTAAGTGTCTCAATCAACTGCATAATGTTAGCTTTCTCGTTGGCTAGTTGGTCTCGCTGGAGCTGATATGCTTGGAATGAATCCTGAAGTTGACTAGCTTCAGTTTTTACTTGGTTCATCTCTGTCTGTAGTTGCAAGATGTCTTGTTGACGAGAGTGATGAAGCTGTTGCTTCTCCTCTAGTTGCGCGGTAGTATTCCTAATAGTACTAGTTAGATTAGTGTGTACAATTTTCATCTCGGTAAGTTTTTCATTGTCATGATCTAGTTGGGCTTCCATATCTACAAGCGTCGATTCAAGGGATCGAATATTTGTTCGTATATCGACCTCTTCAGTTTCTAATTCAGCTATTTTAGTATGGCTATGGCCTTTATGTTCCTCAAGATTAGTTAATTGGACCTGTAGGCTTTCTCTTTCAGCTATTCGCTCGGCTTTTTCTTTTGCTAAGCGTTTCTGCTCTGTATGCAATTGTTCCAGGTCTTTCGTTACACTTTGTAGTTCTAACTCAACCTGGTTAAATTGCTGGTGCCCCTTGGAGATTTGAGCATTTAGTGCCTCCACGTTCTCACTTGATAGTGTGCACAAATTTATCGCGGATTCTAGCTTGTGCTGTTGCAGCTTTTCTTGTTGGATTAATTTGTCTATCTGTGTCTTCCGGGTTAATAATCCAGCTGATTTTGTATGGATACTACCTCCGGTTAAAGCGCCGCTAGGCATGATTAATTCTCCTGCCTTAGTGACAATGCGTCCAAAACTAGGAATCTGCTTCTGTAATATTAAGCCCGTATCTAGATTCTGTGTAATCACGACCCGTCCTAATAAAGCAGCTATGGCCGGGAGATATTTAGGATCAAAATCTAATAGTTCGACAGCAGGTCCTAAACAGTGCGGGATCTCCCAAAATCTTTGGTAATTAGCGGGAAATTTCTGTGCCTTCATAGTATTTAACGGCAGAAATGTGGCGCGTCCCGCCCGCTCTTTTTTCAGCCAAGCTATTGCAGCTTTGGCGTCCTCTTCCGTTGCGGTTAACACATTTTGAAGATTGGCCCCGAGTGCGACTTCATAGGCTGTCTCAAGTCCTGCAGGAACCTTAATCACATCGGCTACTGTCCCTAATAGCGGTATATTGTGATGCGCACCCTGCATTAGCTTTCGTACACTATAATTATATCCTTCATACTCCTCGTCTAGCTCCTGTAATGCTAGTAAGC
>SKHL01000012.1 GCA_007116995.1 Limnochordia bacterium | reverse complement strand
TATCTCAAACTGAAATCGGTTAGGGGGAGCATGAGACAGTAACTCTAGCATTTCGGCGGATAGTAAATCTCCACTGATTTCTAACTGAAACCGGGTGCTTGTATCAAGACCAATCATAAACGAGAGTAATTCCATTGCCCGTTTGTGATCACAATTAAAGGTTCGATCTACAAACCGAACCTGGTCTACACCTAATTGGGCTAGCCGCGTTAACTCCTGTTTACAGCGATCTAGTGGGAAATAGCGAACCTTTCCAGTGCGAGAGGAGAGACAGTATTCACAGCGGTAGGGACACCCTCGGCTTGTCTCATAATAGATAATCTTATGTTCGAGATCGCTGAGATCCCCCATATAGACAGGGACCACTTCGGTTAAATCCATAAACATGGGCTGATTTGTGTATATCCTACCATTCCTTCGGTATACCAGGCCTGGAATACTGGCTAAAGCAGTTTCGGGATGATTTTGTTCGGTAACCACCCGTAGTAATTCTTTAAATGGCTTCTCTCCTTCTCCACAGATAACATAGTCTATATCAGTGTAGCTCTGCACTAGATCCTCGGCCGCAAAGGAGACTTCCGGGCCACCGAGAACTATCGTTAGTTTCGGCAGCACTTGCTTGATGTCGGCAATTATCTGTAGCGTCTGTTTAATATTCCAGATGTAACAAGAGAAACCTAGCACATCAGGAGCATAATCGACTAACTCAGCTAAGATATAGGAAAGCTGTTGATTTATATTAAACTCACGGACTATCATAGCTGGGTATTCGTCTTGACAAAACGCGCGCAGATAACGCAATGCTAAGTTCTGGTGACTGTATTTAGCATTTAGAGTGGTTAGAACAATATTCATACATCAGCCTACTTTCTAGATAATGGCATGCTCATACAGCGTGGACCGCCACGACCACGCACTAATTCGGAACCTTCTACTTCAAAGACCTCAATCCCATTCTTGTCCAGCAATTCATTGGTCACTTGGTTTCGGTTATAGGTAATTACTTTCCCTGGTCCGATGGCTAAGGTATTCGTGCTATCGGCCCACTGCTCTCGCGCTGCGGTGATTGGATCACTACCACCAGAATACAGTATTCTCACTGGAGCCTTAATACTTTGTTCCAATGCCAATTTTAGTGAGGACATTTTATGAGCCAATATGTGTTTATCCTTGCCAAGCTGTAACTTATACACTTGGGTTTGATCCCCTATACCAGGATACATTAAGAATGTATCAAAATCCACCATAGTAAAGACAGTATCTAGGTGCATATAGGCCCGTTTTGCTGGAATCTCAATAACAAGAATTGAATTTATTTGACCATTTAATAGTAATTCCCGTGCTACATACTCAATTGCGAATTCAGTCGTACGCTCACTTAATCCGATGCAAAGTGTGAATTCATTAATCACTAATACATCCCCACCCTCAATGCCTGTAGGGATCTCTTTATGAAACCAAAGACCTACATCCTTAAACCGAGGATGATATTGTTGTAGAAAACGGAGAAAAATGGTTTCTCGTCGTCTCGCGAAGTTAAACATAGAGCTAACTAAGAGTCTATTGCCAATCATCACTCCATGATCCCTAGTAAAATAGAGGCTCGGCATAGGATCTAGATAAAAGGGGTAGCTCCGCACTGTTAGATCTGATAATGTTGGATATGGTTTTAAATGCACCACTTCTACCTTGGAGACCCCGGCGGTCAGAGCATGCACCAACTGTGCATTTGTTAACTGAAGTAAATACTCAAAAATAGCACCCCGCACAAATGAATTGCTAATCCGGCTAAATAGTAAATGCTCACGAACTAGATCGGCTTTTACCGAAGGAATATCTAGGATATCGTGAATCAAATCTAATAGGTAAACAACCTCAACACCTTGTTCTTTAAGAAGCGTAGCAAATCCGTTGTGTTCAACTTGTGCTTGTTTTAACCAAGGAATCTCATCAAATAATAAGTCCTCAAGATAACGAGGAATTAAGTTCTCTAACTCCGTACCTGGCTGATGTAACAACACAGACTTAAGTGTCGTCACTTCGCTATGAATACTCCACATACTATCTCCTCCTTGGGGTAGTATGTGCAATTACCCGTCCTTTCAGTTACTTCGCAAACGAGGAACCACCAATAAATTCACGTAATATGGATATGGCAGGAATATCCTCTTCAAGTTCTACTGAGTGAAAGTGGCTAAGCAGACTCAATAACCGTCTCGATTCAGCATAAGCGAATTGATCATTAGTTATCCCTCGAAGTAAAGGCTCGACATGTTTTTTCAATACAGATAGCTCGTAGCCTAAAGCGGAGTTAAACATGACATCGGCATCTTCTTGAAATGGGAAAATGTGTTTTTCCTCTCCTCGACGAACTGACGGCCAGCGTAGCAAGGTATCGATAGCATTATGCGAACGAAACTGGTTATCCCGAATCATCCGGCGGATCAGTCGTACATCAGTAGTAGCAATTCGACTATGGTCATCAACATTCAGCTGGGTAAGGGCACTGACATAAATTTTAAACTTACGCCCTTTTGGAATGGCTGATGTAAGTTTATCATTCAGTCCATGAATACCTTCAATAATAATTGGTTGATCCGCTGAGACATGGAGGGTATGTCCTCGCCATTGCCGCTCTCCCTCGATAAAGCTAAAGGTTGGTAGTTCGACTGTCTCTCCTTGAATCAATTTACTTAATTGCTCATTAAATAACCGCATATCAATAGCCTCTATAGCTTCAAAGTCATACTCTCCAGCCTCATCCCGAGGCGTATACTCACGGTTAACAAAATAGTCGTCAAGACTTATAGCAACTGGACGCAGTCCATTAATGCGTAATTGAATAGATAAACGATGGGCAAAAGTGGTCTTACCAGATGATGAAGGCCCTGCAATAAGAATTATGCGCAACCGATCCCGCTCGCTACTGATTTGATCAGCGATTGCTGCAATTTTTTTCTCGTGATACCCTTCAGATACTTGAATCAGTTCATTAATTTTTTCTGCAGAGATAGCTTCATTTAAAGACGCAGCGTTAGCAATTCCAATGTTTTTACTCCACTTTTCTGTTTCGTAATAGACATTCGCTAGTTTTCCTTGCTCCACATATTCTGGAATTATCGTTGGATTCTCTGTTTTTGGAAACTCTAAAATAAATCCAGGTAGGTAAAAACGAAGTTTGAATACATCAAGATACGCGGTAGATGGAACCATCACATCTCCAATAGTGTCGTAATACCAACCACAGCTATGCACATTAATCAGTTCCCGACGACTATAGGATAATAGCTTAACTTTATCATGCAAACCCTGCTTTTTAAAGATGGTGCTAGCTTCGTCTTTGCCCATTTTATGTTTACGAATCAATTCGTCTTTGGTGACAATCTCTCGCATTCTCTGCTCAATGTGCTCTACATCTTGCTCAATTAAGGCTTGATCTGCTTCAATCTCGCCAAATAGACCATTGCTTAAAGAGTGCTCAATGTGGACGCGCGCACCAGGTAGGACCTCCTTAGCAGCTCGAATCATCAAAAGTACGAGACTATTACGATACACTCGCATTCCTTCTGGACTATCTACACTCACAAGCTCTACGTTACAGCACCCTTTGATTATGAATGACAACGGATGAAGAGCATTATTCACCTTGGCTGCAACCACACCCTCAACGAGTATAGGAGCTTTCTCTACTAACTCGAGAATAGTAACTCCCCAATCTACTTCCATGTTTGTTCCTTGTAATGTAATTGCAAACCGTCTCTTCATAGTATCACCTCATATGCTTTATTTTAACAAATTGACGTAATCCTGACAATCCTACTCTCCACTAGACTGCAGGATATAGCGTTCTCACTGTAGAAAAGATAGGTATCAAAGGAGGTTATGATTAATGCAGATAGATAAAGATCGTTTAGTCCAAGAATTTATTTCCTTAGTTCAGATTGACAGTCTTACCGGTAAGGAGCGGGCCATCGCAGATGTCCTGACACAGAAACTAGAAAAACTAGGGTTCTCTGTTACCGAAGATCGAGCTGGTGAGACTATTAGCGGAGATTGTGGTAATCTGATCGCTAAGTTAGACGGTGACAGTGAACGACCTACCCTACTATTTTGTGCGCACATGGATCGGGTATCTCCTGGGAGCAATATCAAACCACAGATAGAAAACGGTATCTTAAAGAGTGATGGCACCACCATCTTAGCAGCTGACGACGTAGCTGGACTCGTGACTATCTTAGAGGGCATCCGTGTAGTACAAGAGCAAAAGATCTCTCATGGACCCATCGAAGTGGTATTTACGATCGCTGAAGAAGGTGGCCTCCATGGGGCAAAAGCTTTAGATGCATCGTGTTTAGAGGCCAAGCTAGGTTACTTCCTAGACACTGGGGGTCCTGTTGGTACTATTATACATCAAGCACCCTATCAAAAAAACATCAAAATAATATTCTATGGCAAAGCAGCTCATGCCGGTATAAATCCCGAAAAAGGCATAAATGCCATTTTAGTTGCCTCTCATGCCCTAACCAACATGGATCTTGGGCGGATCGATGCAGAAACAACCGCCAACATTGGGGTAATTCAAGCAGGTACAGCAACAAATGTAATCCCGGATCAAGCAGACTTGAAGGGCGAAGCTCGTTCTTTAGACCCCGAAAAACTCCAAGCCCAAATTCTCCACATGGCTGAGGTTTCCAGAAAGGCTGCACAGAAATTTGGCGTGAAAGCTGATATCGAGATAAAGGACAATTATCCAGGATTTGATATTCCCAGTTCATCCTCGGTGCTTGAACTAGCAATTCGAGCAGGTAAAAGTATTGGCCTCAGTCCAGAAATTCATAGCGCTGGAGGAGGTAGTGATGCAAATATCCTTAATGCCACTGGTATCCCCTCAGTGATTCTCGGTTTAAACTTTATG
>SKHL01000323.1 GCA_007116995.1 Limnochordia bacterium | reverse complement strand
GATATTGTGGACAGTGGACACCATTGATTGGCAACGACCGGCTGCTACAGTGATTATCGACCGAATACTTAGCCGTGTCGGAAATGGGGCGCTAGTTCTGATGCATCCTACAAAACCTACTGCGGAAGCCCTACCTCACATTATCAAGGAATTGCAGTCCAAGGAATATGCTATCGTCACTGTATCAGAACTATTAGGAGATGAGATCTGATCTGATAGGAAGCATAAACACTCTACTCTTTAAGCGGATCATATGACCTTATCTCATTTTAGCGTATCTTCGATTACTCGCCATATACCTGGATCTTCTTGACCTAAGCGCCAGAGGGCGATTCCACCCAAATCATATTTATTGACCAAATCTATCTTGTATTTAATGCTGTAGCGATTTTCAAACCAAACTTGATTGCCATTTCCGTATTGGAAGTGTGGTGCTTTATGCGCGCTATGCCAACGCACACTCACACCTTGCTTAGCCGCAAGTTCCATGGTCTGTGTGTAAGTTAGACTCTTAGCCGTCCCTGATGAAGGCCAATTATAACCGTAATTGGGAATCCCTAGAACTATCTGGTTGGCAGAGGTTTGACTCGTTGCATACTGAACAACCTTTTCAATCCATTGAACAGAAGCGACAGGACCGGGAGGGCCACCGCGCCAATGTTGATCATAAGCCATAATAACTAGCTGATCCACATGATTCCCTAACGCCTTGTAATCAAAGGCACCAGAGAAGTCATTTGTTTTATTATCTGCTGTTTTAGCAGGAACGGCTATGGTTACTTTCAATCCATCAGCGTGTAATGTTTCTGCTAGTTTGGCCACAAACGCAGTCAATGCGTCTCGGTCTTTCGCCGGCACATTTTCAAAGTCTAGATTAATCCCACTCATACCCCACTCCTTTAGTGACGTATGAATCTGAGAGATAGCGCGATTCTGAGCGTGATTGTTGTTTAAAAGGGCACTTACGACACGAGCGTCAAACGAGCCATTAAAGAAATTATGAATCAGAGCATAGGTATCTAATTGCTGGTTACCAGCGAACTGTAATACGTCAGCGAATGCATTGGAATCAAAATCACTCGTTAGACCGCCATAACTATCCAATCCCCAGCTCCAAGGGGCCACACTAGTTAATGAGCTGCTGTTTTGAAGGAGACTATTCCAGGACTGACTACCTAGCATATAATAGCCCATCACTGTTTTCCCTGATGGGCTCGCTTGGCGTGGAGTAGTCATAACAATATCCACCAAATAGCCAGGCACCCATCCTGTTCTACCATTATCAGGTCGAATTTGGTACCATCCGTTTTCTGCACTTACGAGGGTGATCGCTGTGTCTTTCGTTAAAGTAGTCACAGCGCTATGCTCTGTTCCGGGTCCTAAGCGCACGGTAACTCGATCGCCAACTATCTTTCCTTGTTGTCCAGCAACTGATGATGTTTGACTATTACTGGGCATATTCGGTAGGAGGGAGTTTTTTTGGGATATGTCTGAGTCAGAGCCTCCTCCTAGTAGGCTTGTTATATAAAAGATCACGGTTAACACACTAATTAAGATATTTTGAGACATGCATTTGCCTCCTTTCATAGGGTCTCAAGTAGATATAATATAATGAGGAACAAGTACCTTACTATAATATCATAATACCGTATTTTATTGCAGTAGAGAAAAGCCGTAGATTGTGGGTAAATCAGGGATTTTGTGGAAATTGTGTTTACAGATCCTAGTGAGAGTCGTATAATAGAAGAGCACAATTTCTGACTAAGGAGGATGCTATGTACCAGAGAACAGTGTTACCGAATGGCATGCGTATTGTTACAGAACATATCCCTCATGTTCGTTCTGTGACTATCGGGCTGTGGATCGAAACAGGTAGCCGCGATGAAAATCCAAGCCAACTCGGCTATTCTCACTTTATTGAGCACATGACATTTAAAGGAAGCAAAAAATACTCTGCTCGAGAGATCGCAGAAAAGATAGATGCATGTGGTGGCCAATTAAACGCCTTTACGGGTAAAGAGTACACATGCTACTATGCACGAATTTTAGATGAACACTTGCCCTTAATAGCCGATATACTTAAGGAAATGCTGATGTTTCCAGAATTATCCGTAGCTGATCTAGAGAAAGAGCGTAGTGTCATCCTAGAAGAGATAAAAATGTATGAAGATACTCCTGATGAACTAGTCCATGATTTATTGTGTGAAAGTATTTGGCCCAATCATGCACTTGGTCGCAGTATCTTAGGAACGCGTGAAAGTATTTTACAAGCGAAGCGAGAGGATTTGTTGCACTTTCTATCAGAGTACTACACTAGCGATCGACTTATTATTGCGGCCGCCGGAAATGTGGACCATCACACTCTCGTAGAGATAGGCCAGGGACTAAATGGATTTAACCAATCGGTTCCCGCCTCTGAACAGGGGAAACCTAGATTAGCTCTGAATCAATGCATAACGAAAGCGAAGGATATTGAACAAACTCACCTCTGCTTAGGTGGTCCAGCTATTTGTCGGTTTGATTACCGCAAGTATACTCTACACTTATTGGATACCATCATGGGTGGCGGGATGAGCTCTCGTTTATTTCAAGAATTACGCGAAGAGCGAGGATTAGTGTATGCTACCTATTCCTATCATTCATCCTATCGGGATACCGGAAATTATGGCATCTATGCTGGATGTAGCCCTGAGTATGTAGGACGAGTGATTGAGATCATTGAGGAGCAGTTAATCAGTCTCACACAAGCACCTATCCTACAACAAGAACTAGAGCGAGCGAAGGGGCAACTAAAAGGAAATCTAATGCTTTCGTTAGAAAGCACAACCAATCGCATGTGTAAGCTTGCCAAAAGTGAGATGAATTATGGTCAGATTTGTACGACAGACGAGATCCTGACTGCTATTACTCGTGTTACTGTTGAACAGATATATGAGCTAGCTAGTGAGATTTATCAGCCTAGCAATTGGAGTATTACCTGTGTGGGTCCTACAGCCGGAGTAATGGCTGATGCAGTTACTATGTAGGTTGAGGTCGTGAATCAAGCCTTTACTACAGAAGAAATTTATGGTATCATTGTCTTAGTAAGACACCGTGCCCAGGGAGATGGTTAAAGGAGGGTGTCCTTTGACCATCACGCGCGGAGTCTTTTTTTGTTGTCTGTTAATTCTTTTAAGCAATATGAGAGGATTGGCTCACTCAGAGCTAGAGATTACCGGTGGCTGGCAACCATCGAGAGCCGAACTTCAGATAGTATTGGATTTAGAAACACAGTTCACTGATAATCATACCTTAGAGGGTCAGCTTGTCTGGCCGATTTTGGTTGGTAAGGACAGGGCATTACCCCGGTCTAATTTCAAATTTATTTTTGCTGATGATCTACAATTACTAGGTGTATATTTGCGGCAACCCCACTATTCATCACAGGATAGCTTCCGTATGCTACATCGGGATACCTATGGTCAAGAGGGTATCTCTCTCTTGTACCAGCGAGATAGAGCTAGTTTTGTTTACACTCACGGACTAGATGGACCTGCGGGTATTCCTACTCAGCTGGCATTTGCAGAATATTCATTTTTTACAGGTCCAACACAATGGTCTACAGCTATCTCTTACTATGACTCAGGATATGTTTGGAGTCTTATTTCCAGCGATGATCACTGGGATTTTCAGCGCAATCGAGGTAGTTTTTTGACCATGGAAGCCATGGTGCCCATAGAGAATCAGCGAATATGGTTAGCATTAGGACAAATGAAATACGGCCAGGGGATTCAAGGAGCCGAAGCAGATATCTCCGATAGTGCTGTGGTGATTCGAGGCGATTTTCGTCAAGCTCAGCTTCGGGTTCAACCAAGTTATCGTTATATCGGGCCATATTTTCAGTGGCCCATCGCCCAGAAAAATGCATATACTAGAGATAGAGGATGTCTGTCTCTCCAAATGGATTGGCATGACGATCCTTGGCGCATACGCTTTCAGGCTGAACAAGCTTGGAATACCACAAGAACTAGAAGGTATCCTCGCAGTGAGTTATACACTGAGTATAGAACGAGTGATGCGATTTTATACTGGTTAAGCCGTTGGGAACCAAACCAGAATTTGATATTAGGGATGCGCAAAGGTCTGTGGAAGGGTGAGATACGCATGAATATTCCTCAAATCCGCATAGATCTAGACTTGAAAACTCACTATCTTCGCCTAGCATATGCGTTAGCCCAACGTTATCGGATAGAATATCGCTATACCAAGAATCCCACTATCACGTTAGTCTATAAGTTAGAGCCAGCTAAAGGACGTAGTTTTTCTTATCTATCCTCTAGATTTGGGAATGAAAGACGGTGGATGGAAATAAGTTATGGTGAAAGCGATCGAGGCCAAATGGCTGCGAAATTCGATCTAATTCCCTCTTGGCGATTATCCTTTGGATGGAGGTGGTAGTGAGTGCGTTACTCAGACTTAGCGGGTAAAGAAATTGTTTGCTTGGATGAAGGTATTCGCTTGGGAGTTGTTAACGACACAGACTTGATCATTAACACAGCAACCGGCACAGTGGAATCCATCATCATTCCCTATGGGAAAGGGTACTTTAAGCATAAAGTGGTGGTTGTTCCATGGAAGGGTGTCAAAAAGATTGGTCGCGACTTAATCATAGTGGATTTAAGTACAGCACAAGACTATAGCGAAATAATGCGCAGACTAGATTTGGAATAATTAGTGCCCCCTTATGGGTAAAATAAGGTTGTACCTATCTATAGAAAAGGGGGATTTTAACTTTGTCAACAGTTATAGGAGTATTTAAGGAAACGGAAGCTGCCGAGAAGGCAGTTAAGACCTTAAGAGAAAAAGGGTTTGATGAAAATGAGATCTCAATTGTAGTGCGAGATCAAGGCAGAACTATGAAACGTGATATGGAGGCTGGT
>SKHL01000305.1 GCA_007116995.1 Limnochordia bacterium | reverse complement strand
CTTTACTAGAGAGTTTTCATCAACTGACAGAATCTTGGCGGCATACTTACTATATTCATCTCGTTCTACTGCATTATCTAATTTCATAAGAATATCTATTATTTCTTTGGACGCCTGCAGCTTTCCTTCTCTAGATTGTAAATTATACCCAGAAATCCCTGTTTGGATCTGGTATTCCACTAATGGCACAGCATTCGTTAGCCAATCTTCTACCTCTCCTTGCGTGTGACTACGAGCATAGGTATCCGGATCATCACCACTAGCGAGGACAGCCACGCTTACCTGCAGGCCTTGTTGTTTTAGCAAATTTAGCCCGCGCAACGTTGCCCTGTTACCCGCTGCATCACCATCAAATGCGATAACCACATTTTTCGTAAATCGTGCGAGTAATTGGGCATGATTTTGAGTAAAAGCAGTGCCTAAGCTAGCTACCACATTAGAGACTCCTTTGGCATATAGACCAATGGAGTCTGTATAACCTTCAACTACGACAACACATTCTTTCGTAGTAATACTATCTTTAGCCCAGTTAAGCCCATATAGGCTCTTCGCTTTATGGAAAATGGGTGTCTCTGGACTATTCAGGTATTTCGGCTTCTCATCACCAATTACTCTCCCTCCAAAACCCAAAAAGCGGCTCCGGTCATCACAAATAGGAAAAATAATTCGATTACGAAAACGATCATAGTAACCTCGCTTGCCTTTAACCACTAAACCGGCTTCTTCTGCCAGATTCATTGATATATCCTTGCTCTGCAAGAAATCGACCAATCCATTCCAAGCAGGTATAGCAAAGCCTAGATAAAACTGCTTGGCTAAAGACCCATTAATCCCTCGGTTGATTAGATAATTACGAGCATTAGATCCTTGCTTGGAGCGTAGTAACTTGTAATAGTATTGAGCGGCTAGATAATTAACATGGTAGAGCTGCTCTTGTTTCTCCATGGCTTGCTGTTGTTGCGGCGAGATATGGGGCACAGGGATATTAGCCTGCTTCGCAAGAAGCTGCACCGCTTCAGGAAACGATAGGTTCTCCGTTCGCATTACCCAGTTAAAGACACTTCCACCACTGCCACACCCGAAGCAATAGTAAAACTGATTTTGCAAATTCACACTAAAAGAAGGTGTTTTTTCTTCATGAAAGGGACACAGACCAATGTAGTTTTGACCACTCGCTTTAAGATCCACTTTCTTACCAACTAGGTCTACAATATCGTGCGCTACTTTCACTTTTTCCAACCACTCATCACTATACTGCGGCACTCGCGTCACAGAACCACCGGAGCCATTCTACAAAACTAACCATCGACATGATAGTTCTGCCTCCTCCTTTCTGCACAAAACCTATTTGTTGTCTTCTTTTAATGTCTCGCCCAACCCTTTGGCAGAAATAGTCGTTGGAATTCAGAGATAGCATAACTATCACTCATTCCAGCGATATAATCCACTACCCCTTGCTTATGCTCAAGCCGAGGTATTTCCTTACCCAATCGCTCTGATAGAGCATTTGGATTGGCTAAGTAATGCTCAAAAAACATACGTAGCACATTGTAAACCTTGGCTTCCTCTTGTTTTGCTTCTGAACCAATGTATACGTTACGGAAAAGAAAGTCTCGAAGCTGTTCCGTAGCAAAGTGTACCCTTTGGCTCATGACAATTTCCCCTTTTCCTTCACTTGTCTCCGCTAAATCCTTGACCATTCCATCGATTCGTTGGGACCGTGTGCTTCCCAGAATGTCCCCCACCACTCCCGGTAAATCGGATTCAGAGAGCAGGCCACCTCGCACAGCATCTTCGATATCATGGTTAAGATATGCGACTCGATCACAGATTCTCACGACTTGGCCCTCTAATGTTTGAGGTTTCTTACTACCAGTATGGCCGAAAATACCCTCACGTACTTCTGCAGTCAAGTTCAATCCAAGAAACTTGTGTTCATCGCTAAGGCTCTCAAGTACATCGACAACACGCAGACTCTGTTCATTGTGTTGGAATCGCCCAAATAAGAGCTGAAGCCCGGCTTCACCTGCATGACCAAAAGGTGTATGGCCTAAATCATGACCGAGAGCGATCGCCTCTGATAAATCCTCATTTAGCCGCAAGACTCTGGCCACAGTCCGACTAATCTGTGCCACTTCTAGAGTGTGGGTAAGTCTAGTTCGATAATGATCACCTTCTGGGGCAATAAACACCTGCGTTTTCGACTTTAAGCGACGAAACGCCTTACAGTGGATAATCCGATCTCGGTCACGTTGGAATGCTGTTCGCACATCACACTCATCCTCGCGATGTATTCTACCCTTACTATCAACAGCACAGGTGGCAAAGGGAGATAGGTGTTCCTTTTCCCATTGTTCACTCTCTTGTCGTAAACGCATGTTCTTGGCCTCCTACATGTGAAGGATATATATTGCCCTCGTTATGTTTTCTGGATGAAGAAAAAGGGACCCATACTAGATATTGTATGGGTTCCCCATTTTTGGGGGAGATTCCTTCCCCCTTAGCTTGTAATATCAAATTATTTATCGAGGGTTACGGAGATTGGCTTGAGCCGCGGCCAGTCTAGCGATGGGCACCCTAAATGGTGAACAACTGACATAGTCTAGTCCGACACGGTGACAGAAATCGATAGATGAAGGATCCCCACCATGCTCTCCACAAATTCCGATTTTTAGACCTGGACGAGTGGCTCGCCCTTTTTGTACACCCATTTCAACCAGAGCTCCTACACCTACTTGGTCTAAACTCTGAAACGGATCTTTTTCTAAGACACCTTTATCTACATAGATTGGCAAGAAACGCCCAGCATCATCCCGACTGTAGCCAAAGGTCATTTGTGTTAAATCGTTGGTTCCAAAGGAGAAGAATTCTGCTTCTTCGGCAATTTCATCAGCAGTGACTGCAGCTCGCGGAACCTCAATCATGGTACCAATAAGATACTCAAACTTAACATTCATTTCTTCCATTACCTGGTTAGCCACGTCAATACAAACATCCTTCATTAACTGAAGTTCCTTGGGCACACCAACTAAGGGAATCATTACTTCAGGGATTACCTTCTGTCCGTTTTTGGTTAGCTCTGCAGCTGCTTCAAAAATAGCACGAGCTTGCATCGCATAAATCTCAGGGAAGGTGACTCCTAGACGACATCCTCTGTGACCAAGCATGGGATTCATTTCTGACAAGCTCTCCACAGTCTGTTTTAGTTCCTCAAAAGTAACACCTAGATCACCAGCTAATTCCTTCACAGCATCGTCCTCGTGAGGTAAAAACTCATGCAACGGAGGATCGAGTAAACGCACAGTTACAGGTAATCCAGCCATAGCCTTGAAAATCCCAAGGAAGTCGCTCTTTTGGTAAGGTAGTAACTTCTCCAGTGCTTTTTCGCGGCCAGCCGTATCTTTCGCTAGAATCATTTGGCGAACGGCACGGATCCGATCTCCTTCAAAGAACATGTGCTCTGTACGAGTTAACCCGATTCCTTCTGCGCCAAAATTACGAGCAACTTCGCTATCATGCGGTGTATCCGCATTAGTTCGAACACCGAGAGCTCTATACTCATCGGCCCAGTCCATCACAGTGCCAAAATTACCAGTGAGCTGAGGTTCGATTAACTCCACTGACCCTAGCACAACTTCACCAGTGGTACCGTTTAAGGTAAGCCAATCGCCTTCTTTGATTAGGTTGCCATTGATAGTAACCAATTTATTTGCTTCACTAACTTTCGCATCAGAACACCCAGCCACACAACATTTACCCATACCGCGGGCAACGACAGCAGCATGAGAGGTCATTCCACCGCGAGCGGTAAGAATTCCTTCTGATACATCCATCCCACCGATATCCTCGGGCGATGTTTCTGTACGTACTAAGATAACTTTCTCTCCACGGTTAACCCATTCTTCTGCATCCTCTGCATTAAAGACAACCTTTCCTACAGCTGCACCAGGAGATGCTGGTAACCCTGTAGTGATTACCTCTAATTTCGCCTTAGGATCAATGGTTTTATGTAACAGCCGATCCAATTGGCTAGGCTCAATACGCATAACCGCTGTCTTCTTATCAACTAAGCCTTCCTCTACCATCTCGACAGCCATACGTACCGCCGCTTCCGCAGTACGCTTACCAGTTCTAGTTTGTAGCATGTAGAGTTTATCTTCTTGAATAGTGAACTCGATATCTTGCATATCCTTATAATGGTTTTCAAGATTGGTATAAATGTCCACTAATTCTTGGTAGATCTGTGGCTTGTCATCAGCTAGTGTTTTGATTGGTAGCGGAGTCCGAATCCCAGCTACTACATCCTCGCCTTGCGCGTTCATTAAATACTCGCCATAGAATACATTTTCACCAGTGGAAGGATCGCGGGTAAAGGCCACACCAGTACCAGAATTCTCACCCATATTCCCAAATACCATAGCTTGCACATTAACTGCAGTACCCCAGTTGCCTGGAATGTCGTTCATTTTACGGTAGCGGATAGCACGTGTCGTATCCCAAGATAAAAATACAGCATTTACTGCACCTTTTAGTTGCTCTAAAGGCTGTTCTGGGAATAGACGCCCGGCCTCCCTAGATACAACTTCTTTATATCTCCCTACTACTTCCTGTAAATCATCGGCACTTAATTCTGTATCTAATTCTACACCTTTAGCTGATTTAATAGATTCTAGTACTTTTTCAAAATGGTGGTGTTCTACTCCCATTACGACATCGCCATACATCTGTATAAAACGACGATAGGAGTCCCATCCAAACCGAGTATTTCCTGACTTTTTGATTAATCCTTGCACTGTTGTGTCGTTTAATCCTAAATTCAACACTGTATCCATCATACCAGGCATTGACACGCGAGCCCCTGAACGAACAGACAGTAATAGTGGATTATCACTGTCACCAAACTTCGCCCCCATCGCCTTTTCAATATTAGCAAT
>SKHL01000107.1 GCA_007116995.1 Limnochordia bacterium | reverse complement strand
GGTGATCGGAAGAAACCAGTTAAGCCGAAGGACACCTCTGATAAGATTATTCTCAAAGGAAATGAGGCACTACCTAGTGGCGCCCTCGCCGCTGGGCTAAAGTTTATGAGTGCCTATCCCATGACCCCTTCAACGGGAGTGACCGAATTTATTGCGGCTCACGGCCGTGCGTGCTCTGTAATTATGGAACAGGCCGAGGATGAGATTTCGGCCATTAATATGGCGATTGGGGCATCATTCACGGGTGTGCGCGCTATGACAGCTACCTCAGGCGGGGGGTATGCGTTGATGACAGAAGCTCTGGGTCTGGCTGGATCAGCCGAGATCCCCATTGTAGTAATAGATGCACAACGACCAGGTCCTAGTACGGGGCTACCCACCCGAACAGAGCAGGGCGATCTATTATTTGGGGTAGGAACTTCTAGTGGTGATTTCCCTCGGGCATTGCTAGCACCAGGGGATGTAGAAGAAGCTTTCTACTTAATGGGTCATGCATTTAACCTAGCCGATAAATATCAGATGCCAGTGGTGGTTTTCAGTGACCAGCACTTAGCCGACTCTTATCAGACTGTTACACCCTTTCAGTTAGAGAAGGTAAAAATCGAACGAGATGTAACCACGTCGAAGCAGGAAGCAGGAGCAGACTATCAGCGGTATAAATACACGGAGTCTGGGATTTCACCCCGGCTTTACCCTGGCTTTGGTGAAGCGCTGGTAGTGTCGGCTGGCGATGAGCACGATGAAGAAGGACACTTAATTGAAGATATTGAGACACGAGTGAAAATGATGGATAAGCGGATGACTAAGATGGATGGGGTAGTAAAAGAAGCGCTAGCACCCATCACCTATGGGGATTCGCACCCAGACATTGTATTAATTGGCTGGGGATCAAGTAAGGGTGCTATCCATGAGGCTGTCGATGTAATTAGAGATAGCGGAAGAAAAGCGCTGGCCGTACACCTTCCTCAGGTCTACCCATTATCAACGGAATTAGAAGGAATTCTGTTGGGATCTGGTGATAAATATGTTGTGGAAGGCAATTATTCTGGTCAATTGCAGAAGCTGTTAGCCATGGAATTCGCTTGGAAACCCAAAGGATCAGTGCGACGCTATGATGGGCGACCCCTGAATCCACAGTATATTTTAC
The DNA here is from genome assembly GCA_007116995.1 of Limnochordia bacterium. Lineage (GTDB taxonomy): Bacteria > Bacillota > Limnochordia > Darwinibacteriales > DTU012 > CSBR16-202. The sequence continues at coordinate 3,811 of SKHL01000107.1, read as the reverse complement.
AGCATTTAGCAGGGGGTGAATATCTTGGCTGAGAAGAAGTTAGGATTTAGCTTATCGAAAGAAACAGCTTGGTGCCCTGGGTGTGGCAATTTCGGTATCCAAGCAGCATTAGGAGAGGCTCTCAATGGATTGGATGTATCCCCTAATGATGTGTTATTTGTTTCTGGTATTGGGCAGGCAGGAAAAACCCCGCACTATATTCGAGGAAATGTCCTAAATACATTGCATGGGCGCACCTTGCCCACAGCCACAGGGGCTAAATTAGCCAATTCCCAGCTGACTGTGATTGCCATGGGTGGTGATGGTGATGGGTATGCAGAAGGTGGGAACCACTTTATCCATGCACTCCGTAAGAATATTAACATTACTTATCTAGTCCACGATAACCGAGTGTTTGGGTTGACCAAAGGGCAAGCTTCTCCTCTGTCGCATGAGGGCATGGTGACAGGGACAACACCCCAGGGTAATACCAATGAGGCTTTTAATCCATTGGCGATGGCAATTACCTTAAACGGTGGATTTGTGGCACGTAGTTATTCGGCCAATAAAGAGCATCTAGTCAAAATAATTCAAGCTGCGGTGCAATACCCAGGGTTTGCTTTAATCGACGTGTTGCAGCCATGTGTTACCTTTAATAAGCTAAATACCTACCAATGGTACCGATCCAGGGTCTATGATCTGGCGGAAGACGAAGAATACGATAATACCAATCGTACGGCTGCCTGGGAACGCAGTTGGGAGTGGGGTGAGACAATCCCCATTGGTGTGTTTTACCAAGTAGAGCGAAAAACTCTAGATAATAACACCGAGATAATTAAAGATATGCCGTTAGTTCACCAAACTGCACCAGATGCTAATGTATCCAGCGTGATAGGACAATTTCTAGTTAAATAATAGTTAAATAAAGGCTGTATAGGATACCGCAAGCACCCGCTTGCGGTATTTGTGTATAAAAAACAGTCTCTGTCAAAAACTAGCTAAGAAGTCTCGTGAAAGGAGATATGCTATGTATAAGCCAAAACCTGATAAGCGTAGTGATAATGTCGAGAAGCTTCAAGACCAAGTACAAGAGACGATTATCAATCTCGAGGCATCTCACAAGACACTACACAATGAAGATCAGCCGAATGATCAGCGCAAGGCGATTATTGAGAAAAACAAGCGTCGCGAGGAGTCCATCGCTGGTAAACGAGACGAGATCAAGGATGAATACGAGTTTCATCAGCGCAAAGACTAACTGAAAGGGTGTGTTTGGTGGCTGACAGAGGAAAACATCGCAAAGAAAAAATCAAGAACCAAATTGAAAACACAATTAAAAACATGAATGAGTCACAAGAAAACATGGAGCATGAGAACATTCCCGCAGAGGAGCAACGACGAATCAAGCATAAGAATGCCCATCGGGAAGACCAGATTGATGCCTTAAGAGATGAGTTAGATCAAGATTAACAACAAGCCAGACCGAGCCTAGTGCGGTCTGGCTCTTTAGGGTTATAAAAATAGTACGATTTACCTACATAAGTGAAAGAATAACTACGAATGGTATTTCTTAGAGAGCTTTCTAATACATTCTTTATTAAATGTTAACCATTTTAGTAACCGATTTAGCCATGATTAAGCAGGATTCGCAATTGTATTTGGAGAAAGCTATAGTATAGGAAATGGCAGAGCTATACGCTTAAGGGGAAAAGCGAGGTGCCTTGTTTTCTAGTGTCTACATACGCAGGAGAGATAGTTAGCAGTTGTCCGAAGGGTAAGATTCTTACTGTAAGGTTGGTGAGTAATTTGAATAAGAAGGAGAGTTATTATGGTTAATCCTATTTTGAAGAAGTTTAACTTGCCAGAACATTTAAGTCAAATTTGTAAAGCTTCTGGCAACATTATTGTGCCGAAAAGTAGGGCGCAATTAGTGGAGATGGCCCTTGGTGGTCAACAGAGTGGATATTTTGAGGTAGATTATGACGTTCCTGGTAAAGGTCGCGTCGTGGAGGCCACCGTGACAGAGTGTAAAAATGGAGCGTCCGTCAATTATACAGAAGAATATATGCGACGTCGAGATCCTGATTGCATGGTGGTTGGCGATTCGTTATTAACGGATAAACCTACCTTTGCAGGACGATTTGGCACTGAATTCGAGCCAATCCGTCAGTTAACCTTTGATTGGTTAAAGGAGCAGGATCTAATCGTAATGCCATTCATGGCTGGAGGCAAAGAGTATGGTTACAAGGCTTTAATGGTCGGTCCGCAAAACGCAGCATTCTTTGCTGGGGGTCTGTCGGATTTGCAAGCATTTATTCCTAGTGATCAGATTGAAGATGGGTTTACACCGCAAGTGGTTGTTTATGTAGCACCACCCTTTAGGCACACCCATTTTAATGGCAAACAAGTGGTCGTGCACAACAGATTAGAAAAAATGCATGAGGTTCATTCCTATAATCTATATCCAGGGCCAAGTGCGAAAAAGGGAATTTATGGAGTGCTACTAAACATTGGGGAGCAGGAGAACTGGGTTACCCTACATGCATCCACTGTCAAGATTATTACTCCTTACGATAACATATTAACGATCATGCATGAAGGAGCTAGTGGTGGTGGTAAGAGTGAAATGATTGAAGATATTCATCGAGAGACCGATGGCAGTATTCTTGTTGGGGAGAACACTGTAACTGACGAGCGTCTGGTGATGGAACTAAAGGAGACCTGTAAGTTACAACCTGTTACCGATGATATGGCTCTCTGCCCGCCAGGTATCCAAAATGATTCTAAAAAACTCGTGGTTAAAGATGCCGAGGAAGGATGGTTCCTGCGAATTGACCATATTACCAAATATGGTACGGATCCACACTACGAAAAGCTAACCATTCATCCGAAAGAGCCGTTGATCTTTATGAATCTAGACGGGAAACCGGGTTCCACGTGTCTGATTTGGGAGCATGTAGAAGATGCACCAGGGAGACCTTGTCCAAACCCCAGAGTGATTATGCCTCGTCGGTTTATACCGGACGTGGTTAATGAACCGGTGGAAGTGAACATTCGCAGCTTCGGTGTACGTGCTCCGGTATGTACCAAGGAACATCCCACTTATGGAATTATGGGTTTCTTCCATGTGCTACCACCAGCGTTAGCTTGGTTATGGAGATTAGTCGCACCGCGCGGTCATGCCAATCCAAGTATTACTAATACGGAAGGGATGACTAGTGAAGGCGTAGGGTCCTATTGGCCATTCGCCACTGGAAGGATTGTGGATCAGTCAAACTTATTATTGGATCAAGTTTTAAGAACGAGTAACACTCGCTACATCCTGACTCCAAATCAACACGTAGGGGCTTATAAAGTTGGGTTTAAAGCCCAATGGATTACCCGGGAGTACTTAGCTCGCCGAGGAAGTGCGCAATATGACACGGATAGATTGGTGGAATCTCGCTGTCCTCTGTTAGGGTATTCTCTGCAGTCACTGAAGGTGGACGGAACTCGGATTAACAAAGGCTTACTACAAGTGCAGTATCAGCCCGAGGTTGGCGAGAAAGCTTATGATAAAGGAGCAAAAATTCTCGGAGACTTCTTTAAACGGGAATTGGAGAAATTCCTAGTTGATGATTTGAATCCGCTGGGAAGAAAAATCATTGAATGCTGCCTAGATGATGGTACGGTTGATGATTACATTAAGTTTATACCCATTAATTATTAGAGGATAAGAAGATATTGAAAACGGACTCCGTAGTTTGGAGTCCGTTTTTTAAGTGAGGTAGTCTTGACATTCACTTATGGGGTCTATTTCGGGACCATATCAATCACCGGTTTATTAAAGGCG
>SKHL01000091.1 GCA_007116995.1 Limnochordia bacterium | reverse complement strand
TTGGCTAGACAGATTAAAGGAGTGGCTGATGCTCTAATGTCTCGAATCGGTTTTGGGCAAACCCTACGGTCTACGTTACTAATCTCACCGCCGGGCTGTGGAAAAACTACCCTTCTGCGGGATTTAGCTCGACAAGTCTCGGATCGGGGGCAAAGTGTAGTTATTGTTGACGAACGTTCCGAGATTGCTGCGTGTCATCTAGGTATTCCTCAGCTTGATGTGGGGTTGCAGACCGATGTACTAGACGGCTGTCCAAAAGCAATAGGCATCTCCATGGCTCTGCGAGCCATGTCACCCCAGGTTCTGGTTACCGATGAGATCGGCCACCCCCTGGATGGACCTGCACTGGCTGATGTGATGCGAGCTGGTGTTAAGGTGATAACATCATGTCATGGATCTTCCTACGCTGTTGTGCAACAAAGAGATTGGTTTAAACAGTGCTCAGATATATTTGAGCAGGTCGTGGTGTTATCTCGTCGAATGGGTCCAGGAACTATCGAAAAGGTTCTTAAATTGCAGATACGTGCATAATTATTATACTACGGAGCCTGTTTCACAATGAGAAGCACTGTGGATAGAGGACAACTTCGCTTCTGTGGCTTCCTTACGGACAGAGGGTGAGACAATGCGTTTGTTTGGTGCACTACTAATCTTTTTTGCCAGTGGATATGCAGGTATTTTAATGGCAAGAACATTCCTTGACCGACCAAGAAATTTACGTGCATTCCATGTCGCTATTCAGGCCTTAGAAACAGAAATTAATTATACGCGTACATCATTACCTGAGGCTTGTCTCCACATTGCTATCCAGAGTAAGCCTCCAATTAGCTTGTTCTTTCAGGTTTTTGTAGAGAAATTAAAGTGTGGTGAAGGTATCAGTTCTAAGGAAGCTTGGGATACAGCCTTAGTCATACTTATCGATGGGGGATTCAGTAAGGATGATATAGAAAAAATAGCCACTTTAGGAAATATACTTGGCCGAAGTGATGCCGATGATCAGCGCAAGCATCTAGCTCTCTTACAGAGGCAGTTGGTGGTGACCATTGATGAAGCTGAAGCAGACAAAGAAAAAAATGCCCGGTTATGGAATTATATTGGTTTTTGTATAGGTGCTTTGGTCGTTGTTTTACTATATTAGAGGGAGGGATATGTAAATGGGGGACTTAACACCGATCTACCGCATCGCTGGAATAGGTATTTTAATCGCTGTACTCAACATTTTCCTGATACAGGCAGAAAGAAAAGAGCAAGCCCAGATGCTAAGCTTAGCTGGAGTCGTAATTGTGTTGTTATGGTTAGTGCAAATGGTATCTCAGTTATTTGAAAATGTGGAGGCTGTTTTTCGCTGGTAAGGGAGGAGATATACGATGCTGTGGGTTCCATTAGTCACAGGCTTAGCTATTGTCTTAGCCATTATTCAAGTGCAAATGCGAACAATCAACGCTCAATGGGCGATACTACTGTCTACTACATTCATGGTCGTCATCATGACCAGCTTACTACCTAAATTTGCAGAGATCATCAGTGTTTTTTCTCAACTAGCTTCAGAAGCTGATGGTGGACCCATGTATTTAACGCCTGTGCTAAAGACTATTGCTATTGCCTATGTTGCTTCCTTTGGATCACAAATAAGCCGAGATGCCGGTGAGAAGACAATAGCCTTAGTTGTGGAGCTAGCAGGAAAGGTGGTTATTTTAATCGTTGCTTTACCCGTGATTCAAGCCATTCTCTATTCCATACTTGGAATCCTAGTATAGCAGGTGAAACCATGAAAGGGAACAAAATTTTCCGTTGCCTATGTCTCTGCGTTATACTCAGCTCCATATTATCAAGTTTGGTGCTCGCTAGTTCAGCGAATGCTGATATTTTAGAAGATTCTCTTCGAGAACAGCTAGACGAATTGGGGCTTAATGAGCTTACCCGCTATGTGGAATTAGTCGAACCAGAATATCGAGACTACCTTCCCGGGCTTGACTGGCGAGATATTATCGCGCAGGGCGGACACTATCCAGACCTGACCCAATTATTCCGCTTATTTATTCATACCCTATTTAATGAAATAGTTCTCAACTCATATTTATTACGGCAGCTATTAGTGATCTCAATTCTATCCGCGTTCTTCCATCAGATCCAGGTGCAAAAAGAAGAGAAAAGTTTGGTAGACTTAGCGTTCTCTGTGTGTTTTTTGATTCTCATTTTTGTGGGATTACAGAGCTTCCGAACAGTAGTATCCATAGCCAATAGTAGCTTGCAGGACATGGTCTCATTTATGTACGCGCTACTACCGCTAATGTCAACTTTATTAGCAGCGGTAGGTGGGGTGACCTCGGCTGCAATCTTCCATCCCGTTTTAGTAGCCGTCGTTGGTGGAATTGCCGGATTAGCCCGATCTCTGCTATTTCCAATTATATATATTAGTGCAATACTAGGCTTATTAGCTCATTTTTCGCCTATACTACCCCTATCTCGTCTGGCTGGTTTGGCAAAGCAAGTGAGTGTTATGTTGCTAACGCTATTCTTTACCTTGTTTTTTGGCGTCCTAGCAGTTCGTGGGGCTATTGCTCCTGTGGCCGATGGAATCGCCCTTCGTACCGCTAAGTTTTTAACCAGTAGCTTAATCCCTGTGGTCGGTGGAATGTTCTCCAATGCAGTTGAGGTGGTGGTTGGTGGTTCATTGCTAATTAAGAATACAGTCGGTGTTTTTGGTTTATTGCTGATTTTTTTTATGGTGGCACTTCCAATTATTAAGATTTGGGCCATAATACTCATATATAAGCTTGTGGGAGCCTTGATCCAACCCATCTGCGACCAGCGGCTTGTCGATGCTTTAGCAAGCTTGGAGAGTTCTTTAACAATGATATTTGTGTCCTTGGCTATGGTGGCTCTGATGTTCTTCTTGTCAATAGTTACGTTAGTGGGTTTCGGAAATCTAGCAGCAGTAATGAGGTGAATTTATGGAAGGTTGGCAACAATGGTTAAGGACCATTACAGCCTTAGTGATTATAATCGGATTCTTTGAGATGCTACTTCCCGAAAACGACCTAAAGCAATTAGCGAAGCTGATTATGGGTCTAGTGCTAATGCTTGCCATTCTCCAACCTATTTTGGCTTTAGTTAACTGGAATTGGAATCCTCAATACTTCCTAGTAGAGGAAATAACCATAGGTGGACAAAGGGATTGGGCCAGTGAAGCACAACGGATACAGACCGCTGGAGCCCGTCCAGTTCTTCAAGCGGTTGAAGGCAGTGCCACCAAGCAATTAGAGTCCTTACTAGTAATCAATGAAGGGATTAATGATGCCAAAGTAAAGTTAGTATTAGCACCAGATGGAAGAGTTAACGGGGTCCAGGTTAGCCTAATTCTGCAACCAACAGTACCTGTCATTTCTATTGGTCAGAGTGAAGATTATCCGCAAGGTGAAGATGAGATACTTGATTCCAGGTTTAGAATCAATAGGATTAGAACTAGTGTAGCACGCTATTTAGATATTTCCGAGGATATTGTACAAGTTGAGATTATTAATGCCCAGGAGGAGTACAGATATGTTCGATAAGCTAAATGCGTCTCAGCGGAAGATGCTGAATTGGTTGGGATTCTGCATTGTGATTGGAGTAGGATTTATGATAATACAACCACCAGAACCTACGGCACCACCAGAATCGGTCACTCAACCAGTCGCTAGATCACTAGATGGTTGGAGCAGGACCAACTCCTACGAAGAGCGTATTGAGCAAGAATTAACTACGACACTCAGTCAGATAGAAGGCGTAGGAACAGTAAAAGTTTTTACTACACTAGATCGCGGTCCTCATATCGTAGTAGCCGAGTCGATTACGGAGGACAGGCGGACTGTAGAGGAAAACGACCAGGCGGGCGGGATTCGCGTTACAGAAGACATCCGACACACCGCTAGCCCAGTGACACTAAGGCTGGAGGGAGAGCGAAAGGAGGTTCCATTAATCATAGAGGAATACGATCCAATTATTCGTGGTGTATTAGTGGTTGCAACCGGTGCACACCACTCAGATGTGCGCTACATGATTGCCAAAGCTGTGCAGACTGTCTTACAAATTCCCATGTATAAGATTGAGGTATTACCAAAAGAAAATTAAAGGTGGAGGATTTAATGTATAGTTTCTATGTGATTCATGGTCGAAGGACAGTATATCTCATGTTTTTACTATGCGTAGTAGCATTATCTTTCTGGTTCGTATTTCAGCCAGGAGCACCGAAGCCAGCGTCTAGCAACCTGACATCCTGGCAGCAGTATGCGCCGGATTCAACAGCAGAGGACCTAAATGAGCCAGCGGTTCTAGTTCTTTCTGGTAGTGAGCCAAGAGTGGTAGATGAGTTAGAGAGCTCGACCGAAGTGGTTACTGTCACAGCCATACCAGCTAAGTTTTCGGAATACCGCATGGAGCGAGAACGAGTTCGTTCTCGGCAATTGGAGATATTAGAAACCGTTGTCAATGATTCATCAGCTAATGAACAAAGACGACAGCAAGCCCAATCTGATTTGATTGCATTAATTGGGTTGATGGCTAAAGAAACAGAGATTGAGAATTTGCTACGAGCCAAGGGATACATTGACGCAATCACCATTCTAATGGAAAATGCAGCTACGGTAGTCGTTCCAGTTACATTAGCAATGGCCGAAGCTACCCAGATAGGTGAACTTGTAAATCGGATTACGGGAGTACGATTAGAGAGGATAACCATTGTTGATGAATTAACCAAATCTTAAGGCGAAATCCAGATTTCATCTGGATTTTTTGCTTGGAGGAAGCATGAAATCATTTTTTGGTGGAAAAGTATACCAAAGGACAGGACTTCACGCGTATTTTGTCGAATCAAATATACATGATCGACAAGGAGGGTACTTATGGATTTTTCCGAAATAAAAAAACTGATAGAAGTAGTTAGTACTAGTGATATAGCGGAAGTTGAGTTAGAACTTGAAAGCGTAAAAATAAAACTATCTAAATATAGTAAAGAAAGCCATATTGTTGTACAAGGAAACACTTCCCAGACGGTAGAACCACAAGCAGTCCAAGAAGCTCTGAATGTAGAAATGCCTCGAGTTCAAGGGGATGTAGCATCAGTCGAGAATGGGAATACCATTGAAATTCAATCTCCAATGGTTGGCACATTCTATCGAGCTCCCTCGCCTACTAGTGATCCCTTTATTTCTGAAGGAGATCGGATAAAGAAGGGACAAAGTTTGTGTATTATTGAAGCAATGAAATTGATGAACGAAATCGAATCAGAGTATCAAGGGAAGCTAGTTAACATTCTAGTGGAGAATGGGCAGCCCGTAGAGTATGGGCAACCCTTATTCCTACTAGAGGCTGAGGAGTAAAGGGTGAATAACATGGTTCATAAAATATTAATTGCTAATCGTGGGGAGATTGCTATCCGTATCATTCGGGCCTGTCGAGAATTGGGTATTCAGACAGTCGCGATCTATTCAGAGGCTGATCGGGAGTCCTTACACGTAATCAGTGCTGATCAAGCTATCTGTGTGGGCCCAGCTCAGTCAAGCCGTAGTTATCTAGACATTCCTAATATTATCTCGGCTGCTGTGCTAAGTGGAGCGGATGCTATTCATCCTGGCTATGGCTATCTAAGTGAACGCCCAGAGTTTGCCGAAATTTGCGAGAGTCATGGGATCTTATTTATCGGGCCTAATTCGGGACAAATAGAACGGATGGGCGACAAGGCCAAAGCGAAAGAGACGATGAAAGCGGCTGGTGTTCCTGTGGTTCCCGGCAGTGACGGACCGGTATCATCAAAAGATGAATTGCTTAGGCTAGCACATGAAATTGGATATCCTGTTATTATTAAGGCCTCAGCCGGAGGTGGAGGCAAGGGAATGCGGGTAGCCAGAGATGAAGCCCAGCTATTAAAGGGGTATACCTTAGCTCGCACAGAAGCTGGTGCTGCATTCGGAAACGATCAGGTCTATGTTGAGAAATTTATTGAACGACCACGACACATCGAGGTTCAACTATTAGGAGACCATCATGGTCATGTAGTTCATTTCGGAGAACGTGAATGCTCGTTGCAAAGAAGGCATCAAAAGGTTCTTGAAGAGGCTCCATCACCGGTAGTTAGTGAGGAGTTACGACAAGAGATGGGTTTAGTAGCCATTAAGGGAGCACAAGCTGTTGGGTATCGGAACGCTGGAACGATAGAGTTTTTACTGGATGAATCTCAGAAGTTCTACTTCATGGAGATGAATACTCGAATTCAAGTAGAGCATCCGGTAACTGAAATGGTTTATGGAATTGATTTAGTAAAAGAACAAATCCGAATCGCTGCTGGAGCCGAACTAGGGTATGAACAAGAGGATATCCTGCCATACTCTCATGCCATAGAGTGCCGATTAAATGCAGAAGATCCAGATAAAGGCTTCCTACCTTCACCTGGTTTAATTCGCAAGCTACATATACCAGGAGGACACGGAATTCGATGGGATAGTCATGTATACGCAGGATACACCATCTCACCTTACTATGACTCAATGTTTGGCAAGTTGATCTGCTGGGGAAGTGACAGAGATGAAGCCATCGACCGAATGATTGGAGCACTCTCGGAGATAGTAGTAGAGGGTATTCAAACTAACATTAATTTTCAGCAGAGATTGCTAAACGATTCCCGGTTTCGCAAGGGGGATTTTTCGACTAAGTTTATTGAAGAGATGTTTGCGTCAGAGTAAATTGCTAATAGCTACCACATTTGTTATAATTACAATAAGGAGGTGCCAAAAATGGCTGACGAGCGACGGACAGAGTTAGGCGAGTTAAAAATTGCCAATGAGGTGGTTGGAATTATTGCTGGTCTTGCTGCAACAGAAGTGCAGGGAGTAGCAGGAATGAGCGGTGGTATTGCTGGTGGTATTGCAGAGCTTTTAGGTCGAAAGAACTTATCTAAGGGTGTAAAAGTGGAAGTAGGCGAACATGAAACAGCAGTGGATCTATTTGTGGTAGTAGATTATGGTGTGAATATCCCGGAGGTTTCCAAAGAGATACAGGAAAATGTTAAACGAGCCATTGAGGTTATGACAGGTCTAGATGTGGTGGAGGTAAATATTCATATTCTAGGTGTGCATTTCCCCCATCAATCTGAAGAGAAAACCGAAGAGCTACCTGCACCAGGCCGGGTGAAGTAATGAGCATTCTAGACCGAGTGCTTATGGGAGTGGTATCCGCTTTGCTGCTGATAACAGCTACTTTTATAGCTCTAGCTGTATGGGGGAATACTATTCTTATTACGTGGTTAGCGGGTCTGACAACCACTCCCTTCGATGGTGGTATCGTTTCCTTTATTCTGGCCTTGTTAGGAATTTATCTTATCGTTATGATCACCAAGACAGACACAGATAAACGGGCGATTGTGCATAACACAGAGCTCGGTGTGATTCGTATCAGCCTGCATAGTATTAAAGGCCTGATCATGAAAGCGACCCACCAACTCCAAGGGGTCCAAGATGTTACTGTTCAATTGACAGAAGGTGAACCTATTCATGTTCGCATCGATCTAACTATGTTACCTGATCATCATATACCTCAGTTAACCGAAGCCGTTCAGATTAAAATTCGAGATTACTTGCAGGAAACAGTAGGAATTACGGTGGAAGAAATTGATGTATATGTAAAGGACATTGCTAGCACAAATAAATCCCGTGTTGAGTAATGGGTAATGAAGGCGGTGGTCGAGTGCTACGAGAGTTGTTAACAGAGCTTATGCCTCATAAGGGGAAAATTTTCGGTGCGTTGATGGGACTGTTTGTCGGATGGATAATCGTACGATATGGTGTGATTCGCGGAGTGTTTGTGGCTCTTTGTGTAATCTTAGGTCTTTATTTAGGGAACCGTTTTGATACTAGGGGCGATATCACAGATGTGATTGATCGTTTTTTGAGGTGAACACATTTTGAGTAGAAAACTTGCTAGACAGACAGCATTTCAAATCCTATACCAATTAGACCTAGCCAAAACCGATCTACAAGAAACCTTAGATAGTCGGCTAGCAGAGTTGCATTTAGAACAAGCAGATCGAGATTATCTTTTCGAGGCTGTAAAAGGTGTGGTTACTAACCGTACGGAAGTCGATGAATTGCTAGCCCGTTTTGCTAAGGATTGGAAAGTAGAGCGAATGGGCTATGTAGACCGTAATATTCTTCGCTTAGCTGCATACGAGTTATACTCTGGTGATGTCCCCGACAAAGTTATTGTGAATGAAGCGGTAGAGTTAGCCAAGCGCTTCAGTGATGCCCGAGCAGCAAAGTTCATTAATGGCATATTAGGATCAATTATTGATGTGATCGCGGTGAATCATAGCGATGAATGATCTGTTTCTTGGCATTGACACAAGTAATTATACAACATCTATGGCTGTTATGGATCAGTCGGCCAAATATATCCAAGAAGCACAGGAGCTACTCTCTGTCGCCCAAGGTAAACGAGGTCTTCGCCAATCGGAGGCCTTATTTCAGCATGTGACAAATCTGCCAAAATTGATGGAAAAACTATCGGATAGCGTGCCAAATCTTGCTGCTAGGATTAAGGCTGTCGCTGCCACGACCAGTCCTCGACCAGTTGTTGGTTCGTATATGCCAGTATTTCTTCCCGGTGTAGGATTTGGGCAAGGTATTTCTAGTTTGTTGCATGTTCCCTTTTATGCCCTATCTCATCAAGAAAATCATATCTGGGCTGGTCTTTATAATAGTCAAGGACCGAGTAAGAAGCGATTCCTGTCACTGCATATTTCTGGTGGCACTACGGAATTAGTGTTAGTTCAAATAGATGCGGCTTATCGAGTTACTATTGATCAATTAGGTGGAACGAAGGATATTCATGCTGGACAATTTGTGGATCGCGTTGGAGTGGCCTTGGGATTGCCGTTTCCCGCAGGAACGGATCTAGAGGAGATGACTAAGAAATCTCAGAAGGAGATTATTATTCCATCATACCATAAAGAGGGGCAGATTAGTTTTTCTGGGCCTGAGACAGCAGCTATTCGCTTGATCGGTCAAGAGGATCCTGCTGATATCGGTTATGCAGTCTTTCAGTGTATTGGTCGAACCTTAGCCAAACTTATCCGATGGGGCAAAACTCAAACAGGAGAGTCTCAGGTTTTGATTGTGGGTGGGGTGGCAGCGAATTCCCATATACGTCAGATTCTACTGCAGCGTCTTAACAGTTATCATTTATTCTTTGCCTCACCCAGATATAGTGTGGATAATTCTGTCGGAGCTGCTGTTTTTTGTGGGTTAGCTCATTCAGGTGTGGATTTTTTTGGTAATGTTTTCCCTGATACATGCATATGATAGAACAAAAAGGGGGGGAAGCAATGTGGATTAAATTGGTTATTGGAGCAATAGCTGGTTTGGTCGTGGGCCACTTTGTTACACCAGGATATGCTCTATGGGTACTACTAGGTATTATTCTTGGATATATAGTTGATATCTTTACCAACCCAGCGGAGAAAACGGCACCCAAATCAACATCGGGTAGAGAATAAGAATAAAAATAAAAATAAAAATAAGCCGGGAACACCGGCTTATTTAAATGTCAAAAAGTACAAGTCTTTACTCCTCGAAGAAGGATATAGTGTCCTCAGAGTGACTATCAACCAGGTAGGTAGTGGATTCTCTTATACCGTATTCATGTCAAACTCTAATTTACACTGCTTCGTGGTGTCAGGCAATGATGTTCGACGACTTGGGAGAGTCTTGGCCAGAAGACTACAAGACGACGAGGACTATATGTTTTTCTTATTGTTTAGGAAAAGGAAAACGTTAGAGGGTACCGAAATAAAATAAGAGAGGAGGGAGTTAATGAGTTCGGTGAATGTTATTTCCGTGAGTGATTTAACAAAGCAAGTTAAACTTCAACTAGAACAACCTATCTTTAAGCAGATCGCAGTAGAGGGCGAGATATCTAATTTTAAGCATCACTCCTCAGGTCATATGTATTTCACCCTCAAAGATGAGAAGAGCCGCATTAAAGCAGTAATGTTTCGTGGTCGTAACCAATGGTTAGATTTTCAGCCACGCAATGGGGAAACAATTATTGCCCTAGGATCCCTCGGTGTCTATGAGGCCAATGGGGAGTATCAAATTTATGTGGAGCGAATATTTCCTCAAGGTATGGGTGCGTTACATATTCAGTTTGAACAATTGAAAGAGTCCTTAGAAAAGGAGGGGCTGTTTGCGGCGGAAAGAAAGAGACCACTGCCTTTTCTGCCTCGCCATATTGCTGTAGTGACATCACCTACTAGTGCAGCGATTCGCGATATTTTAAGTGTAATAAAACGTAGGTATCCTTCGATGAGTATCCTTGTGATTCCCGCTGTAGTTCAAGGCGATGCTGGCCCTGCTAGCATAGTAAAAAGCCTAGCTATGGTGGCTACCCAGGATTATATTGACTTGGTGATTGTGGCTAGAGGTGGGGGCTCTATTGAGGAACTCTGGGCCTTTAACGATGAGCAGGTAGCTCGTGCAATTTATCAGTGTCCAGTTCCGGTAATTAGTGGAGTTGGTCATGAAACAGATTATACCATTGCCGATTTTGTTGCAGATCATCGAGCGCCAACACCATCGGCTGCAGCTGAACTAGCTGTTCCCGATTATCGAGCTCTTCATCATGATGTAGATAGATTGCGGCTACGGCTTGATCATGGTTTAGTGAAATTGGTAAATAATAAACGCAAACAGGTTTTTTATCTTACCAATCGGGGTGTGTTTAATCGTCCCTTGGATCGAATTAATAAGGAACGCCAACGTACAGATGAGCTATTGTCTAGGGTGGGTTTAAATGTATATCATCGACGGGTCTCTTTTTCTCAGCGATTACAGATGTATGTGGGGAAACTTGACAGTCTTAGTCCATTAGCAACACTAACTCGAGGGTATGCTGTGTGCCAGAAAATGGACGGATCCGTAATAACCAATAGTAGACAGATGAAGCTTGGAGAACGGGTAATTGTGCGTTTGAGCTGTGGAAAATTACAGTGTGCTGTAGAGAAGGGAGATCATATTGATGACTATTAAAGAGAAGTCTCAGTTAAGGTTTGAAGATGCTTTATCGAGTCTAGAGAAAGTGGTTCAGCAGTTAGAAAATGGGGAGATTGCGTTAGAAGAATCTCTCGAATTGTTTGAGACCGGTGTTAGACTAGCTAAGGTTTGTTCAACGAAGTTAGACGAATGTGAAGCGAAAATAGAATTATTAATGGAACGGAATCAGGAATTAGTGCGAGAGCCATTCACAGCTAAGGATGGTGCGGTAGGCAGTGAATAAACTTGAGCAATACCTAGCTGAGCAAAGCTCGATAATCGAGAGTGCACTTGATCACTTATTACCCAAAGAATCCGAATATCCTCGAGAAATTCATCAAGCCATGCGTTATTCTTGTTTAGGTGGGGGCAAACGGTTACGAGCAGTCCTAGCTATGGAGTCGTGCCAGAGTGTTGGTGGAGCTGGTTGTGACGCATTAGACTATGCTTGTGCTATTGAGATGATTCATGCATACTCCCTGATACATGATGATTTACCCTGTATGGATGATGATGATTTTCGACGCGGGAAGCCTACGAACCATAAGGTGTTTGGCGAGGCTATCGCAGTATTAGCTGGAGATGCACTTCTAACATATGCCATGCAAGTGCTAGCTGAACTAGACCTCGATGCAACACTTTTGATTTTACTATTTAGGGAAGTAACTACAGCAATAGGATCCCAAGGTCTAATAGGTGGACAAGTAGCGGATTTGCTGTCTGAAGGAAAATCCATTCAATCAGATAACATGGAGTATATCCATGAGAATAAAACTGGCAAGCTGTTTCTAGCTTCCATACGTGGTGGTGGATTAATCGGTGGAGCTACTGATGCCCAGTTGGCAGCAATTACCCGATATGGTCAAAACTTTGGGTTGGCCTTTCAGATAACTGATGATATCCTAGATATTGTTGGCGATTCCAAGAAACTAGGTAAAGCTGTGGGCAGTGATTTAAAGTTAGCGAAGTCCACTTATCCAGGTCTCTACGGTTTAGAGGAATCAAGCAGGATGGCTAATGATTGTGTTATGCAATGCCATCAAGCGCTGACTAGCTTGCCTGGACAAAGCTGTGTATTACGTGAATTAGCCCAGTTCGTTTTGGATAGAGATTATTAAATAGGGTATAGCTAGCCACGGTAGCCATTACAAAAGCTGGTCTAGTTATTGTAGATTTGCCTTATATGTGATATAATAAAAATGGATAAAACCGGATGACGCAGTATTCTAGTCATATCCATCATTTCCAAAGACGGGCCTAAAAATCCGTTAAGGGCACATCGATGAAGTCCCTGGTGGTGGCATTCCACGCCAGTCGAGGGTTGCTGCTGGGGGTTAAGGATAAAGGGCGATCTGCAAAGGCATGTAGGCGTTGACCCTTTTTCCATGGAGACCCAAGTATGTGGGATTATGGGAGACTGTATTCTTATGGCTTGGGAGTAAACCTGCACTCGATACACAAACATAGCTTTTAAAATGCACGTGTTGGGTGTAGTGTAGCCTGCCTTGAGTGGTGTTGGAGGGATAGTGGATCGAAATGGGGTACCAAAGGCCAAGGGACCTACATTATTGCTGCTTGAAACCTGCACTGCAAAAGAGGCTAGGAATGATTGGATAGTGTTGAGGAAAACTCCTAGACTGTTTCTACGTGAAGGTGAATTGAGGATTACGGTGTGGGCTAAGTGGTAATCCAGCCTCGTGTTTGGTGACAAGGCGAAAAGATCGGAAAGGGGAAACCGCCATCTACGGTGACGAGATGGAAGATCTTTGGGAAAACCTGCTGGACCTAAGCCACAATCTTTACTCAGTTCATCGTCATCCGATTTACATAAAGGACGAATAATATTGAAACTACTTACGCAAGTAATGGGAATTGGTGTACTCACTTTTTCTCTGTCGATTATATTGAGTTTAGGTAGCAATAGCCTTTTAGGGGTCATACCACTAATACCCAGCTTTATGCTGCTTTTTTTTATTGTTTTTGTGGGAATTATCTTTGATGTTGTCGGTGTAGCAGCTACAGCTGGGAGTGAGAAGCCATTTCACGCCATGGCTTCTAATCGACTACCTGGCTCGAAGCAGAGTATATGGATAGTGCGCAATGCAGATCGAGTAGCCACATTTTGCAGTGATGTAGTCGGTGATATTGCAGGTACTCTGAGTGGAGCGATTGGAGCAGCTATTGTTTTTCGGATATTACTAATTGGCCCCAGATTTAGCGAGACCCTGTTAACTACTGTTTTAATTGGGATTGTCGCTGCTGTTACAGTAATGGGTAAATCTATGGGTAAAAGTCTAGCTATCAGCCGTTCAACGGAGATCCTCTACATATCAGGTCGTTTATTACATGTAGGTGAGCAAATGGGTATAAAAATTGCTATCAATAGTAAGTATAAGCCAAAAACGAAGAACCCGAATAAACGATCCCGAAAGTAAATGGGGAAAGGAGATTCATCCGATTGCTAAAATCCATTAATTCTCCCCAGGATTTACATCAATTGACAGTGCCAGAGCTTGCCTTATTAGCGAAAGAAATCCGTCAAGTTATCATAGATACTGTTGTGGAGACAGGTGGTCATTTAGGTGCTAACTTAGGCGTGGTGGAATTGACTTTGGCCTTGCATTCTGTTTTAAACACTCCTGATGATAAGATTATTTGGGATGTGGGTCACCAATGCTATACCCATAAGCTTGTTACCGGACGTCAAGATCAATTCGGATCATTGCGTCAATTAGAGGGGATCTCTGGCTTTCCAAAACGGGCAGAGAGTATCTATGATGCATATGATGTAGGGCATAGCTCTACATCTATTTCAGCTGCTTGTGGGTTGGCCCTAGCAAGAGATCTGCAACAGAAGCATCATGCCGTTGTAGCGGTAATTGGAGACGGAGCCTTAACTGGTGGACTGGCTTTAGAAGCATTAAATCATGCAGGTCAGTTGCAGACGAATTTGGTAGTAGTGCTTAATGATAATGCCATGTCTATCGCAGGAAATGTGGGTGCACTCAGTGATTATCTAAATCGAATTCGTTTGGATCCCACTCTTTCTCGGGCACGAGGAGAATTAGATGCTTTAATTAAACGGATTCCGGCTATAGGTAGTTCTATGACCCGTGTAGCTAGTGGGGTAAAGGATGCAGTGAAGAGCTTATTACCCGGACAGCTTTTTGAGGAGCTAGGGTTTAGTTACTTTGGCCCCTTTGATGGACATAACATAGGACAGTTGCAGCGAGCAATTAATGATAGTCTCACCCGAAAGGGACCTGTTTTAGTTCATGTATTGACGCAAAAAGGTAAGGGATATGCACCGGCGGAACGAAATCCTGCCAAGTATCATGGGGTTGGCCCTCGTAGCCAAAGCGCTAGTTTAGATAAGACTAGCGAATTAAGCTATAGTAAGATATTTGGCAATACGATAACGGACTTAGCTTCCCGGGATTCTCGCATTGTTGCCATTAGTGCGGCTATGATGGATGGAACTGGCCTAACGGGTTTTGCCGAAAAGTATCCTAAGCGTTTTTTTGATGTGGGTATCGCTGAGCAACATGCTTTAACATTAGCTGCAGGCTTAGCTACACAAGGAATGAAACCTGTTGTTGCCCTCTACTCTACGTTCTTACAGAGAGGGTATGATCAGGTGGTACACGATATCTGTTTACAGAACTTGCCAGTCATAATTGGCATTGATCGAGCTGGGGTGGTCGGTGACGATGGACCTACACACCATGGAGTGTTTGATATTAGCTTTTTACGACACATACCGAATCTAACTCTATTAGCCCCAAAGGACGGAACGGAGCTTAACGGTATGCTAAGATGGGCGATATCGCAGGATTCACCAGTGGCCATCCGGTACCCGCGCGGTACAACCACATGTTGCAATGAACTAGCAGACAGTGATTGTCTTGCTCCAGAAGTTTTCGGTGACGGTCAGGACTGTGTCATTATCGCTGTTGGGAACATGGTAAGACCAGCTCGCGATGGCATGGCTTTATTAGGTAAGGAATTAGCGTGTCGTGTAATAAATATCAGACAGATAAAACCCTTGGATCAGGGGAATCTGCTAAGACTAATTGGACAAACAAAGCGGGTAGTCACCATTGAAGATCATACATTAGCAGGAGGATTTGGTAGTGTCTGTTTAGAATGCATTAGTGATCAAAGAGATATTTTAGTATTACGCTTAGGCTATCCAGATCATTTCATCGATCAGGGATGCATTGCTGAGTTACATGCCCGTTATTTTCTAGATGCAGATGGTATTGCTAATCGAATTAGAGCATTTTCTGGCCAGCAAATCCAAATTGCTCATGCTGAAGGAGAGTATTGAATGTGGCAAAACAACGGGTTGATCAAGTGTTAGTAGATCAAGGTTTGTTTCCGTCTCGTGAGCAAGCAAAACGAGCTGTGATGGCAGGTATTGTATTTATCGGTGATAAACGGATCGATAAACCAGGGACGGGTATCGATCCCCGAAGTGAGTTGTATGTTAAAGGGCAATCTCTAGCCTATGTGAGTCGTGGTGGACTAAAATTAGCAAAAGCCTTAGATAAATTTGATCTCGATGTTAGTGGACAAGTGGTCATGGATGTGGGTGCATCTACTGGCGGGTTTACGGATTGCCTATTACAAAACGGGGCAACGAAGGTGTATGCCATAGATGTTGGATATGGACAGTTACATTGGACATTGCGACAGGATCCACGAGTTGTTGTCATGGAAAGGACTAATGTACGGTATTTAGCTACTGGGGACTTACCTGAACTTCCCAATATGGCCACTATTGATGTGGCATTTATCTCTCTAACAAAGTTTTTTCATAGTCTACTTAATCTACTCACGAACGATGGTCAAATTGTCGCTTTAATCAAGCCTCAGTTTGAGGCGGGTAGGGAGTTCGTGGGTAAAAAAGGAGTAGTGAGAGATCCTGATGTGCATATCCGGGTGATTAATCATTTGATGCAGGTTTTACAAGATGGTGTCGGCTTGGTTGGACTAACCTACTCACCCATTAAAGGTCCGGAGGGAAATATTGAGTACTTGGCCCATTTTCACAAAGGTCAATGCAAAGCTTGGGATAATAGCTGGGCAGAAACCGTAGTTCGTTCCGCTTTTGAAGATACCCAATAAAGACAAAAGGATTGGGGGTGTGACAACGATGAATATAGGTGTATTTGTTCATACGGGGAAACCTGCTGCACTTGAGTTAGCAAAACAAGTAATCCGATACCTTAAAGGGCACTCGGTTGATATTTGGTTGGATGAACAAGCCGCTAATGCCCTAGGCTATCCAGAATTGATCCAGACAAGTGAGCAGTTAGCGGATGTACAAGTATTAATCGTGTTAGGGGGAGATGGAGCACTACTAAATGCCGCGCGGTTGGTGAGCGACTTCGAGATTCCAATTCTTGGTGTTAATGTAGGGCACTTAGGTTTTTTGACAGAGCTTGAGACAGAAGATATCGATTCGGCCCTTGCCAAGCTCTTATTAGGGGATTTTACTGTAGAAGACAGAATGTTTATTGATGCTCAGGTTATTCGCAATGGAGAAGAGATTGCGAGTTGCCGTGCCTTGAATGATATGGTCATTACTAGGGGGACGTTTGCCCGTATTATTCGCCTTAGTACGTATGTGGATCAGCAGCATGTCGTAGATTATTTCGCTGATGGCATCATTGTAGCCACTCCCACGGGGTCTACAGCCTATTCTTTATCGGCCGGGGGCCCTATTGTTGAACCCTTGTTACCATGCCTGATTATCACTCCTATTTGCCCCCATACCCTGGCGTCTCGGTCAGTAGTGGTTCGCCCTGAAGCTGTAGTATTACTAGAAGTAGAAGCCAGTCATGAGGATGTTATGTTAACTATCGACGGACAAAAAGGGTTTCCTCTGCACAGTTGCGATCAAGTACGGATCGTACAAGCTGAGGTAAAAGCTAAGTTTGTAAAATTATGTGGTCGCGATTTCTTTGCCATATTACAGAATCGCCTAAAGAACCCCAGGTAGATAGAGAGGAAAACACAGTGAAAACGAGACGACAATCTTTTCTATTACAAATTATCCGTGAAGGAGAATTGGAAACCCAAGAGGAGTTAATGGGTCATCT
>SKHL01000270.1 GCA_007116995.1 Limnochordia bacterium | reverse complement strand
GTTAACGTCAAATGCAGGTGAAATATCACTTATGTTATCAGCCACGGCCTCAGGAATGTCCATGCCGTTGCTACCTATTCAGTTGCTATGGGTAAACCTTCTTGGTGATGGACCACCGGCCTTAGCGCTTTGTGTAGAACAATCTGATGGAAGGGCACTGAGTCGACCACCCCACAGAAGAGATAGTACGCTACTTGGTGAAACAATAAAACGACGAATCGTGCTACGCGGATTACGTATGGGGCTTACGACCTTGGCACTCTATGGATTCAGTCTCTGGCAGGGGGTGCCATTAGATACAGCGCGTACTCGCACGCTGGCAGCGTTAGGAATTGAGCAAATCTTTCACTTGTTTGAATCAAGAATTGTAGAGCCTGGAGTTCCTGTCCCCCACAATCCAACTATGTCAAAAACAACATTGTTATCTAGTGCCATGCTAGTTAGCTCCGTTTATTTTCCACCATTACAACGTATATTTGGGCTTGTTCCACTACAAGCAGTGGAGTGGTTACTCGTGTTAGGATTTGCCTTTTTCGCATCTCCTCCATTAGTACCTAGAGTCAGAAGTCAACCAACCAACATGCCAAAGTTGCACCTGGATCCTGCGAATAGCACGGTATAACTCTTGCTATTTTTGTAAATCATAGAGGACATTTCCAATCTCTAATGAATTACTCCATATAGATAGGAAAACCCAAAAAAGGAGTGATCCGAAAGAATGAATCCAAAACGCTTATATCTATCAAAAAACAAAGTGATTGGTGGTGTGGCTGGCGGGATTGCCGAGTATACAGGAATTGATCCCACTCTTGTCCGGTTGATATGGGCTTTTTCTGTGTTTGCTGGAGGAGCTGGGCTCTTTGTCTATGTTGTTGCGATGATTATTATTCCAGAACAACCCCACAGCTCATCGTCTCAGGTAAGTGTGGATAATGAACAGAACCAAGAAGCCATTGAGGATCTGAAGCAAGCAGCCCAGGACTTAGCGGAGTCTAGTGGCGAAGTAGCCCAAGAAGTAGCGGAGAGAGTACGCCGATCTGTCGACCGAATCGTACATCGCTCCCAGGACGAATTAGATGAAGAAATTGATGTAGACACAAGCAAGCCAGTTGAGCAGACGAGTAATTACTCCAATCGTAATCTAGGTCTGATCCTGTTAATAATCGGATTTATATTCCTCTTCCGTAATGTGCTACCTTGGATCCCTTGGGGATTTATTTGGCCATTAGGTCTGATTCTACTGGGAGCTATGTACATTTTTAGGGGTGTTGGTGGTCGGTGATGAAAAGCAGACTTTTAACTAATGGCACCGTATTAATCATTATTGGGGTTATATTCTTATTACGAAACTTAGGTATTCCTACTGTGATACCCTGGGTTAATTTATGGCAACTATGGCCTATGTTTCTTGTGGTTCTAGGGTTACAAATACTCTTTCCACGAGGCGTTTTGTCCATAATTGCTCCTGTCGTCTTAGTGTTCACACTAGTCATAGCCTTTCTGGGAGCTCCGCTTTTTCCCTGGACAACGCCGGATTATATGGAAGCTTCATTCCCACTGCAAACGGATGTATCCCACGGAGAACTGCGCGTACAGAACGTGCCAGTCGCGAATATATCCCTGCAAGCCAATACAGCTTTGCATCCCCCCGCTGTTTTATTTGGAGGAGAGAGAACACTGATTGGTGATTGGGGAGCCACCCAGCGCGATACCAGTGGTATTTATACTGTCAAAGGTCACCGCTCACTCGGAGGACAGTTTAGTACCTTTAATGGAAGTCGTGCTCAATTAGATTTGTCCATCAACCCCACTCTTGACTGGAACTTTAACTTTGATATCGCAGTCATCAATGGTCGTCTTGATTTAACGGATTTGTTGTGGAGTAACTTAGTTCTTTCTTCTGGAATCGCTAACCTGACCATTCGTTTAGGGACTGCTTTTGCTGATGGAGCAGAAATCCATATCAACAGCGGTATTAGTCGTGTAGCGCTTGAAGTATCTCAAGATGTGGGGCTGCGAATTACCACTTCTACACCATCCTTTCTTCATAATTTAGAGCGTAGTGGCTTTGACCCTCTAGGGGACAGTTATATCTCACCAGCCTATTTAGCTGATGATCCGCCTAAAGTCCACCTTATTATTAACAGTGGGATTTCGACTATCTCGTTAAACTGGATTTAGCATATATAACAAAAAAGCGCTTATTACAAGCGCTTTTTTGTCACTGATCCTATCTACCATGCATACATTTTTAAAAAGCAAATGATTAGGAGATGCATGGGATGAAAATTCTTCTTACTGCTGAGTTTTATCTAAGCGGCCAATCTACCCATGTACTAGATTTGGCTAAACAGCTATGCAACCTTGGTCATAGCGTGAAGATAGTGATTACTCGTGTTTATGTCACAGATTTCTATACACACGCTAACGCTTATCTCCAGGGCGTTTCGGTGCCTTGTCATATCGGAACAACGAAAACAGAGCTACATCGATTGATTCGTCGGTTCCAACCAGATGTACTACATTGCCACAGTTCCACGATATTCAATCTAACTCGAAATTTAGCTATTCAAACAGGAATTCCCTATGTTATTACCTGCCATGGGCTGGGATTAGAGCATCCACGATATCGCCAGGCCTTGGCTGACGCTGCCCAAATAATTGCCATAGGAAAAAACACCGCTGAGACCCTTTTGCCGCTCTTCTCTCCAAAGACTCATATTATCCCAAACGGGGTTGATACCGAGCTTTTTGTTCCACAAAGAAAAGAAAAGAAACTACGTGTAGTCTACATTGGCCGCATCGATAGCTCGAAACTCGCTCCTATTGCCGCTTTAAATGAAGCAGTTGAAACTATCCTTGGTGATAATCTAGTCGTAGTAAGTAATAACCCTCCCAATTTGCCTGGATTACTCCATTTACCGTGGCAAACGGATTTACCTTCACTTATAGGTAAAACTAACATAATGGCTGGCAGTGGACGATGCGCTCGCGAAGGTATGGCTTGTGAAAATGCAGTGCTTTTAATGAATCGTGCCTATGATGGACTTATCAGACCTGCACTGACCAGAAAAAAGAATTTCGATTTCAGTGGAAACATAGGTAGGTATAACTTATCTAAGATCGAGTCAGATTTGCATATGCTAATAGAGCAAAAAAAACGGTTAGTCACGCTTCAGACTTTCAGCCGTCGCTGGGCACTTCTTCATCTTAGTAGCTTGGAAATGGCAAGGAGGACCGCTAATGTGTATCAGCAAGCACTAGCCCCTTCGCCTGACCTAGTCCACAAGAAGATCAAACTCTCTCGGTCTCAAATACAGGGATGGTCCCTTAATATAATGGATAAGAAAAACAGGTAGGGCGTTGAGTTTACTATTTTATCTCCTTTTTTTTCTGGGCCGGTTCGGGACTTTTCCCCTTAAATTAGGTAGTCTAGGCCCTCTTCCTTTAGGTTTTATCAGACACTTAGGCCCATAGCCAATAAGATCCCTACGATGACCTCTTTCTAACGCCTCTACCACTAAATGGTAGTTTTTCGGGTTCTTATATTGAATTAACGCACGTTGCATGGCCTTTTCGTGCGGGTTCTTAGCAACATAAACAGGGTCTCGCGTCAAGGGATTCATCTCTGTATAATACATACATGTAGATAGTGTTCCTGGTGTTGGATAAAAATCCTGTACTTGTTCGGGATTATAACCCATATCTCGAATATATTCAGCTAATTCAATCGCTGTGCTCAAGTCAGAGCCAGGATGCGAAGACATAAAATATGGAACGAGGTATTGTTCCTTACCAAATTTTCGGTTTATCTTCGTATATTCATTAACAAAGCGATTAAAGGTAGACTTACTAGGCTTACCCATCTGTTTCAACACAGCATCACTAATATGCTCTGGAGCTACTTTTAGTTGCCCACTAATGTGATGCTTACACAATTCATGGAAAAACTCCTGGTTAGGATCGAGTAGCATATAATCATAGCGAATACCCGAACGAATAAAAACCTTCTTGACACCGGGCAGAGTCCGCAGCTTGCGCAAAAGTGACAAATAATCCTGGTGATCCACGTTCAAATTCTTACAAACCTTTGGAAACAAACACTGCTTGTGGGAGCACACTCCATGCTTGGTCTGATGCTGACAGGCCACTTGACGGAAATTCGCTGTTGGTCCTCCTACATCATGAATATAGCCTTTAAACTCGGGATCGGTTACCATCTTGTGCGCTTCCTCAACCAGAGAAGGTATGCTTCTAGCTTGGATACTGCGCCCTTGATGAAAATTTAGGGCACAGAAGCTACACCCACCAAAACATCCTCGTGTACTAGCTAAGCTAAACTTAACTTCGGTCAGAGCAGGAACTCCACCAGCTTTTTCGTATGTGGGATGGTATTTCTTAGTAAAGGGTAATAGATAAATACTATCGAGAGCTTCTCCGGATAATGGTTGCGCAGGCGGGTTTTGAACTACATATCCTGAGGGATAGGGCTCAGCTAAGGGAGTTGCTCGAATCCAATCCGTATTGTCATATTGAATTCGAAAGCTAGTAGCATAATCTTCCTTTGATGCTTTTATCTGTTCAAAGCGAGGTAGAGACTTTGCTTCGTAAACCGTCTCGAGAGATTGGGTTTTATACACAGTCCCTCGAATGTAGGTAAGATGCTTCACTGAAATCCCTGCTTCTAGCCCATCAGCAATTTCCACAATAGGTTGTTCCCCCATGCCATATACCAATAGATCAGCCTTACTATCTAACAAAATAGAGTGGCGAATGCTATCATCCCAATAATCGTAGTGAGCTAGTCTCCGGAGGCTAGCCTCAATTCCTCCTAGGATAATGGGAGTGTTCTTATACGCTTCTCGTGCTTTGTTGGCATACACAATTGTCGCCCGATCAGGGCGTAAACCTACCTTCCCACCAGGGGAATACGCATCGGTTTTACGATGACTTTTAGAAACTGTATAATGATTAACCATGGAATCAATATTTCCACTTGTTAT
>SKHL01000101.1 GCA_007116995.1 Limnochordia bacterium | reverse complement strand
TTGCTTTTGGCCTCGGTGGATTATGCCTAATCTGCTGCAAGAGATAGGGAAGTTTGTACCGACAACTTGGGTTATCGAGGGAGCTACTAAAGCCATATATGGCGCTTCAGTGACAGGTGTTAGTCTTGAAATTGGTGTACTGATATTATTTGCGGTAGTGTTCTTTCTTCTAGGTTCTTGGAAACGTGTGGATATCGCTGCATAAATCTACTTCTACAAGGAGCTATTCTCATGCTTTATCTGTTGCGTGGAGCATTCTTTGTATCAGCAATAGTGTTATTAGTAACCCTAACACAGCCAATTACAGTAGTGGCTGTGTTAGGGTTACTTAGCTTACTTGCTTTAAACATATATAAAGAGAAATATGGATTAGTAGCTTGGATATCTGGTGCTGAGGTAGTTCTATTATTAGGTTTTGTGCATGTTAATCCTGTTTTTTGGCTTCTTTCTGGGGTTGTTGCATTTGATGTTATGCGGTTAAATATTCATTATGCTTTAATTCCATTAGTTGTTAGTGTTTTTCTATGGGTGTCTTTACCGGAGATAGTTGTGTTGTTACTATTCATCACTATATGTAGTTTTTTTGGATATTTTTTGAAATGTTATGACCAACAATTAGCTCAACTTATGACTAAGTATGATCAAGAACGGAAGCAACGGTATGATTTGGAAAATGTAAAGACTACTTTGCTGCGTTCTGGGGCAGAACAAGCCCATCTAGCAGAGTTGAAGGAGCGGAATCGAATAGCCCATCAAATCCATGATAATCTTGGACATGCATTATCTAGTATTTATATGCAGCTACAGGCAGTGGAGCGGATTTTTCGTGTTGATCATGCTAAAGCTAAAGGCTTACTCTCTCAATCAATAATCCGCTTAAGTAGTGCTTTGGATCTATTGCGTAACACGGTGCACAATTTACAGTCTCGAGAGAAGCTTGGGCTAGACTATATTAAAGAAGTTATTGACCATTTTACGTACTGTCCGGTAGAATTTTCTGCCTATGGGGATTGGCAGATCGTTTCAGCGTCAAATCTAGAACTTATTTCTACTATTATAAAGGAAGCTTTTACTAATGCAGCGAAACATTCCAAGGCTACTAAGATAGTTGTGAAGATAGAGATTACCGAAGGATATCTACGTTTATACATCAGTGATAATGGGATTGGATGTAAAACTGTACGAGAGGGTATGGGCCTATATGGTATGCGAGAAAGGGTACGGAGTGTAAATGGAAATTTGTCAATTAGTTCGCAAGACGGATTTATAATTGTTTGCTTTTTACCATTTCAAAGTGGGGTAGATGCTGATGCGGGTATTGTTAGTCGATGATGATTGCTTAATCCAGGAGAGTCTTAAGATAATCCTTGAGGTTGAAGAAGACATTGAAGTCTGTGCTCTTGCTAGTAATGGAGAGGAAGCTTTTCTGCAGTGTAAGGAACATGATCCTGATATAGTGTTAATGGATATTCGGATGCCCATATTAGATGGGGTGTTAGGAACTAGGAAAATCAAAGAGTGTTTTCCTAATCTTCCAGTGGTAATTCTGACAACTTTCCAAGATGATGAATACATTAGACAAGCTGTAGCATATGGAGCTGAGGGGTATATTCTGAAAAACCAATCGTCAGAAAGTATTATTAATACCTTGCGAGCGGTTATGCGTGGAAATGCAGTTTTTCAGCGGGATGTAGCTCATAAACTAAATTCTATGCTTAAAGATGTCCGTAAGGATCCCCAATCTTTGGGATTAACAGAACGCGAATTAGAGGTTTTGACGCTTATAGCTCAAGGAAAGTCTAATAAAGAAATAGCTTCTGAGTTGTTCTTAGGTGAGGGAACAGTGAGAAATTATACTACTACTCTGTTAGAGAAGTTAGACTTGAGAGACCGAACTCAATTGGCAATTTTCTACTTAAGGAATGTAGACTAAAGGTAACTTTTTAACCGCATCTGTGGTGGGCCACACGTATGCTTGTCGGCTAAACTGGTTTGTGTGGTAGAATCAAACGTACTGAACTGGAGGTTGAGGTATGACAAAACAGTGGTACGAGCAATTATTTAATAATTACGGGAAGCAATACGACAAATAGTCTTTTACTCAAGGAACTATAGGTGAATGTGACTTTATAGAAAAGGAACTTGGTTATGATAAGTCGTTAAAGATTATTGATGTTGGCAGTGGCACGCAGCGTCTATACTGTTACAGGAGTTGACCTGTCAGAATCTCAGCTAGAATTCGCAAATTTTGTATAAGGTGCTAATAGGGGGTAATAATCATTAGTGATAAGAAAAGACCTAATATATTACTAGTAATGACGGATCAAATGAGGAGTACCGCGCTAGGTTGTGCAGGTGTCGAGGATGTTATTTCGCCTAATCTAGACGAATTTGCCGTGTCAGGTTCCCGCTTTACCCGAGCAATAGCTAATAGTCCTGCTTGTAGCCCGTCACGTGCCAATACAATTACCGGTTTACATACTTTAACTCATCAGTTAGTCAACAACGATGTGCAGTTACGTACTGACATAAAATCGTTGGCTCACTGTTTAAATGATCTAGGGTATCGTTCTGGCTTTATTGGAAAGTGGCATATGGACTGTGCAGATCGTGGTGCATTTATTCCACCCGGTCCGCGACGTCAAGGTTTTGATGATTTCTGGGCTGGCTATAATTGTAATCATGAATACTTCGATGCATACTATTACTTAAATGATAACCCCGAACCAGTTTGGATTGATGGCTATGAACCCGATAAACAAACTGACCTAGCCATAGATTACATATCAAAAAAGACCAAAGAAGACGATCCGTTCTTTTTGTTTCTTTCTTATGGCCCTCCTCATTGTCCATATCGTCAAGTACCTCAGAAGTATTTAGACATGTATCCCGTAGAGAATATCAAGCTTAAGCCGAATGCGGTTGACACAACAGATGTCGATAAGCAGGTAATTGCTGGCTACTACGCTCATATTACAGCGTTGGATGATTCTTTTGGTCGCTTGCTCAATTCTATTGAAGAAATAGGCATTCGAAATGATACGATTATAATCTTTACGAGTGACCATGGCGATATGCTCTATAGCCAGCATCGTGGGTGGAAAAGTAAACCTTGGTCCGAATCGGTTGGTATTCCGATGATTGTGAGTTGGCCGCAGAAAATCCCCGGGCAACGAGTTAGCGATGGTATAGTCAGCCTAGTCGATTTGATGCCTACCTTATTAGGATTGGTGAATGCTGATGTGCCCTCAGAACTCGAAGGGAACGATCTGTCAGATCTTTTCTTAGGTGACGAAACGGCATCTCCGGAGTCTGTGTTTATCAACTTTTATGTGATTCCGGACTTCTTTTCATATACTGAATGGCGTGGTGTAATAACTAAGCAGTATACGTATGCAGCTTTTCGAAATGAACCATGGCTTTTATATGATGATAAAAATGATCCTCATCAGTTACACAACCTTGTCGAGTCCCGAAAACATGCAAATATTTTAACAGATATGCAAGCTGAGTTGGCTGAATGGCTAACGGTATTAGATGATCCTTTTGAATCTTCAGCAGAAGTGGCAGCGAAATATTACCCAGGGTCAGTAGGTGGAGTTGTCCAATCTTATGAGAACGCAAAGATAAAAGCTGGAAAGCAGAAACGCAAAGTTGAACGCGAGGACGAAAGCTATAGACGGAAGTAGACTTCATACCTACAATAATTGCCTTGTACTGAACACAATTGACCGACCTATCGGTAGCACCCACTCCAAACACGCAGATATCATCTATCCTATTAATTACGGATACATTCCAGGTGTTATAGATGGAGATGGCGAAGAATTAGATGTTTATCTTCCCCATCGTCATAACGATGGGGAAGATAAACTTGTAGCCGCACCTGAAGGGATAAACTTTACTCAAGCGGAAATCGCAGAAGCCGTACATTTTCAGGAACAATATTACGAGAGTGAAATAGAAACAATGTCACAACTAAATTTCATTTCAAAAGAGCCAATCAAAAAAGGTTGGTCGTGTGACAAAAAATACTGTGTTACAGCGGCTGATGGTGTAAAATACCTTCTGCGGGTTAGTCCAGAAGAAAAAAACGCTAATCGTGCAGATATGTTTCGTATGCAGCAACAGTTGGCGACTCTCGGTGTTTCTATGTGTAAACCTGTAGAGTTTGGAAAGTGTGATGAGGGTGTTTATACCGTTCAGACTTGGGTTGACGGCAAAGATGCTGAAGAAATCATTCCTTATCTTGTTGACTCAGAGCAGTAAGTATGTCCTTTCTCGCCAAGAACAACGAACTTTAAACATGTATCGATTTCCTGTTGGGTCATATCTTTTTCTAATAGAGGAAGGATCTCTTCACGGCTTTCACGAACGTGTGGTAGATTTCGTGCTGTAGCAATCGCTTTGTCTCTTTCGGCAATTTTCAGATAGATTAAGTATAGTGCAGCTTTAGTGGTATGCCGTACTTTCTCTCGCGGAGTTCCAGATAGTACGGCCTGGATGAGTGGAAGTCAATCGTGAGAGATTTAAGCGTTAGACGACATTGTTTTCACTAGCGTATCTTATAATCCTTTGAGAATGACAAGGGATGTTAGAGGAGAGTTCGAAGTTTTCCAACTACCTCATTTAGGTGTTTGATGGGTATTGAACATACAAATTTAGCCTTGCGAGCTTTCCAGTCTAGGCTTTTTACATAATCTGAGAGTATTACGCCGGCAATTTCTATAGATTGTGGTA
This sequence comes from Limnochordia bacterium, assembly GCA_007116995.1. GTDB lineage: Bacteria > Bacillota > Limnochordia > Darwinibacteriales > DTU012 > CSBR16-202. Next base: position 277 of record SKHL01000101.1, on the reverse strand, counting down.
AATGGACTTCAAAAGGGTAGCCTTTTGATTGCGAGGTAATTGGGCAAAAAATAGCCAGACCAACTTTTCGATTATATTCTAAGGGTGATATACACAGAGCTGGTCTATGCCCAGACTGTTCATGCCCAGCTTGGGGAGAAAACTCAAGCCATACAACATCACCTTTGGAGGGAACATAGGATTCTGACATTACCAGATCTCCTTTCCAGTAGGCTTGTCGTTGAGATATTCTTTGTGTAGATTGCTTTCTCTAACTTCCGACATCAAGGTTTTGAGC
>SKHL01000118.1 GCA_007116995.1 Limnochordia bacterium | reverse complement strand
TAGGTTTAGTTGATGATTATAAAGGGTTATCTGCTGGCATTAAGTTTGTGGGCCAGGTGGTGGCTGTGGTCTTGTTTATTTGGCTAAATCCTAATGTAACCGGTTTTATTATAGCATTTTGGATGTTGAGTGTAATTAATGTAATTAACTTTATAGATGGATTGGATGGGTTAGCAACAGGGGTTGTTATTATAGCTTCTTTAGCGCTCTTTAGTTTAGCCTTGGATTTAGGACATCTGCAGATCGCTGGACTGATCCTAATATTAACAGGGACAAGTGTTGGCTTTTTACCCTATAACTTCAATCCAGCTAAGATTTTTTTGGGAGATACTGGCGCTATGCTACTAGGATTTCTACTAGCCGGCTTAGCTGCTGATAGTGTAATGCAGGGAGCTTCAGCTGTTAGCCTTGCGATTCCTGTGTTAATTTTAGCCTTGCCTGTGATGGATACGGTTTGCGCTATCATTCGCCGCTGGCAGCAAGGGGTTCCTTTTTATCAAGCAGATCGACAGCATTTTCATCATCGGTTATTAGATTTAGGCTTAAGTCAACGACAAGTAGTTTTGTGTGCCTATATGCTTAGCTTTGCCGCCGCGGGTACAGCTTTATTTATAGCCAAGTTTAATGACCACCAGCCGGTGATCCTATTAATCGTCGGATGTGTGTATTTCTGGGGAGCAACGAAGATCGGGTTAGTGGGTCCCCTCGTTGTGAGATCACAGCGGAGAGTGTTGTAATTGAAAAAGATAGCAGTCGTATTTGGAACCAGACCCGAGGCGATTAAAATGGCCCCGGTAGTTAAGAAATTAAAGGCCTACGATTTATGGCAAACTAAGGTGGTAGTGACAGGGCAACATAGGGAAATGCTCGATCAGGTGCTTGATGTCTTTTCGATTACTCCGGATTATGATTTAAATATAATGAGTATCCAACAAAGTCTGACACAAATAACTGTCCGAGTTCTAGAAGGCATGGAACGGGTCTTTACTGCATGGTGTCCAGATTGGATTTTAGTGCATGGGGATACCACAACAGCCTTTGGGGCAGCATTAGCGGCTTTCTATCACCGGATCCCAGTAGCCCATGTGGAAGCAGGGTTACGGACTGGCTCGATGGACAATCCTTTTCCTGAGGAGGGAAACCGGAAGTTGACGGATGTATTAACAAGTTTATATTTTGCCCCCACTCAGCAAACAGCAGATAATCTTAGGGCTGAAGGGGTAGACGAGAAAAAGCTTTTCGTTACGGGGAATACAGTAATTGATGCTTTGTTAACTGTCGTGGATAGTAGCTACCAGTTTTCTTCGCCCACGCTAAGAGAACTATCGTTTACACGACCATTAGTACTAGTTACAGCCCATCGCCGGGAAAACTGGGGAGATCCGTTACATAGAATTTGCCAAGCATTGGTTGAAGTATCCCGGGTATTCCAGGTGGATATTGTCTTTGCTATGCACAAAAATCCTCGAACTCAATTGGTAGTTCAGGAAGAATTGGGCAATCTAACTAATATACACCTAATAGATGCGCCTAGTTACATAGAATTTGCCAATCTTTTACAGCGGTGCACCCTGCTGGTGACAGATTCCGGTGGTTTACAAGAAGAAGCGGCTGCGTTAAATAAGCCTGTGTTAGTATTACGGGAATCAACAGAGCGGCCTGAAGGTGTGGCTGCTGGTTGTTTAAAGTTAATTGGTACCAAGAAAGAGGATATTGTGACGGAGATAACGAATTTAATTCTGGATAATGAACTTTATCAAAAAATGGCTATGTCCGCCAATCCATATGGAGATGGGCAGGCGGCATACCGGATCTGCAAGATTTTACAACAACATATCAAGTAATTGGGGGGAAACCAATGGCGATTAGACCTGATGAGATCACTGCTATCTTAAAACAACAAATCCAAGAATTTGAGACCCAAATAGAGGTCCAAAATATAGGTTCAGTTTTAATGGTTGGTGATGGAATTGCCCGTGTCTATGGCTTAGAGGAGGCCATGGCAGGTGAGTTATTAGAATTTCCAAATGAAGTATTAGGCATGGTACTTAATCTAGAGCAAGATAACATCGGATGTGTTATTCTTGGTCCTTACTCCCATATTAAAGAGGGAGACCCGGTAAAACGAACGGGACGGATCGTGCAAGTTCCTGTAGGCGATGGATTGATTGGACGTGTAGTCAATCCACTAGGCCAGCCTGTGGATGGCAAAGGGTCCATTCAAACAGATAGATATCGTCCAATTGAGAATACTGCTCCCGGTGTTATTGATCGAAAAGCGGTACATGAACCGATGCAAACAGGTTTGAAGGCCATTGATTCGATGGTGCCAATCGGCAGAGGTCAACGGGAACTAATTATCGGAGATAGACAAACAGGGAAAACGGCGATCGCGGTAGACACCATATTGAATCAGAAGGGTCAAGATGTGATCTGTATATACGTGGCTATCGGCCAAAAAGCATCTACCATAGCAGGTGTGGTAGATAGCCTTAAGAAGCAGGGTGCGATGGAGTATACTATCGTGGTGTCGGCTACAGCTAGCGATCCAGCGCCACTTTTATTTATAGCGCCTTATGCTGGTGTGGCTATTGGGGAAGAGTTTATGTATAATGGGAAGCATGTCCTAATCGTCTACGATGATCTATCTAAACATGCAACTGCCTATAGAGAGTTGTCTTTATTGTTACGACGGCCACCTGGTCGAGAAGCGTTTCCAGGCGATGTGTTCTATCTGCATTCCCGCTTATTAGAGAGAGCAGCGAAATTAAGTGATGCATTGGGAGCAGGATCCATAACAGCACTGCCGATTATCGAGACCCAAGCCGGAGATATTTCGGCCTATATACCGACAAATGTGATCTCTATCACTGATGGACAGATTTTTCTGGAATCAGATTTATTCTACGCCGGTGTGCGTCCAGCGATTAGCGTAGGACGATCCGTATCTCGTGTCGGAGGGGCCGCCCAGCTGAAAGCAATGAAGCAGGTAGCTGGCCGCTTACGGCTAGACCTATCTCAATATCGAGAGTTAGCCGCGTTTGCCCAGTTCGGCTCGGATCTGGATAAATCTACCCAAAGCCAGTTAGCTCGTGGTGAACGGACTGTGGAAATGCTAAAGCAAGGACAGGCCTCGCCGATGCGTGTTAGTGAACAGGTAGTTTCGTTATATGCGGTAACTAACGGGTATTTAGATGATTTAGAGCTTGAATTAGTTCATCGGTTTGAGCAGGAGTTCCTTCACTTCTTACGCACCGATAAACCTGAGATCCTTCAGACTATTGATGAGAAACAGACACTAGATGATGAAACACTTGGTAAGCTCAAGGAAGCACTTACTCAGTTTCAAGGCGAGTTTATTCAATAAGGGGGGTTTTTGATGGCACAGTCAGGACGCGATATAAAACGGCGGATGCAGACCGTCAAGAATACCCAGCAAATAACTAAGGCAATGGAAATGATTGCTGCAGCTAAACTACGTAAAGCCCAACAACGAGTGGAACGGTCTCGCCCTTATCGTAACCAGATTGAGCAATCCTTAGTGAGAGCATTATCTGCGGCACGGAGTGCAGGAGAGGAAGTGCCTGAGCTAGTACGCTCATCTGATGGAGACCGGGTTTGCTTGGTTGTAATCACCTCCGATCGCGGCTTAGCTGGAGGGTATAATGCCAATATCCTCCGCCAAGCTGAGGAGTATCTGCGTCAGCATGATGATGTGCAGTTAGTCTTAATCGGACGCAAAGCTAGAGACTATTTTCGGCGCCGTGATCAAGCGTATCTTGCTGATTATGTGTATCTAGGAGATGAGCCCCTATTTGCCCAAGCGCAAGAGATCTCCCAGGTTGTTCAGGAATTTTATATTAATGATCTCTTTGACAAAGTGGTGATTTTATTTACCCGGTTTGTTTCTACGATTAACCATCGGGCTGACCTACAACAGATCTTGCCTCTTGGGGTGTTTGACTCATCGGATTATGCTAACACGAATCAAGGGAATAGAGAACAAGGCCAGGAACTGAGCAGTGAAGTACAGTCGCTTTATTGGTATGAGCCATCCGTCGGGGAAGTATTAGCCGCTATGGTACCGCTCTACATTGATACTGTTATCTTTCAAGCCTTGTTAGAATCAATCGCAAGTGAGCAGGGGTCGAGAATGAATGCTATGCGAAGTGCTAGTGATAATGCAGGTGAGTTATTAGATGCACTGAATCTATCGTTTAACCGAGCACGCCAAGGTGCGATAACCACTGAGTTATCAGAGATTGTAGGAGGCGCTGAAGCGTTAGGATAATTGGATTAAGGAGGTCGACATAATGAGTGAAAATGCGGGAAAAGTAGTTCAAGTAATCGGTCCCGTAGTTGATGTGCAGTTTGTAGAGGATCAATTGCCTAATATATATAATGCTATCGTAGTTACGGCCATGAGTGATGACCGAGAAATTAATATTACCTTGGAAGCCGCTCAGCATTTAGGAAACAATGTGGTGCGTTGTATAGCTATGTCATCCACTGATGGATTACAACGGGGGATGAAGGCGATAGACAAAGGAGGACCTATTTCAGTTCCCGTCGGCGAACAAGTGCTAGGGCGTATTCTCAATGTATTAGGAGAAACCATTGATGGTAAGGAAGAGCTCACCGTTGATAAGCGCTTGCCTATTCACCGGATGGCACCCGGTGTCGATGAGGTGGAACCAGCTACAACCATTTTAGAGACAGGTATTAAAGTCGTAGATCTGTTGGCTCCCTACGCTAAGGGTGGTAAGATTGGCTTGTTTGGTGGAGCTGGTGTAGGAAAGACAGTATTAATCATGGAACTGATTCGAAACATTGCCTATGAGCATGGTGGTTATTCAGTGTTCTCGGGTGTGGGTGAACGCACTAGGGAAGGGAACCAGCTTTACGAGGAAATGCAAGAGTCTGGTGTTATTGATAAGACGGCCATGGTGTTTGGCCAGATGAATGAGCCTCCGGGAGCACGTTTACGTGTAGCCTTGACTGGATTGACCGTTGCAGAGAATTTCCGTGATTCAGAAG
>SKHL01000068.1 GCA_007116995.1 Limnochordia bacterium | reverse complement strand
CATTAAAATCATGGCGGGCAGCAAAGCCGATTTGTACCATACCAAACACCAAACAGACTGCAAGCAACGCAGCGAAAACCATTCTACTGTTTCCTGTCATTTGATATTTCATAATAAAAAAATTCCTCCTAATAATATAATTTTTCTTTCTACACTTACAGCGCAGAAGCTCATTTTAAGCTACTCCGTCCAAATAACTTTGTTACACCTCCTTAACTTATGTAGAATATATGTGAATTATATCAGTATACGTTATACAAGTCAATATGTAATAGTTACTAGCAAGCCTTACATTGCATTTATAGACATGGTGTATGGGTTGTTAAGGGATAATCCTGAGTATGACGAGCTAAATGAGGAGGAAGTAGTCTGGCAGGTATTAGGAGATGAAGCAGACCTTGGTATTTCTGTTAGCAAGAACCATGCAGAGTATGTAAAGATACTTGAATCTGATTCGCATGATGAGTTCGAGAAGCTTACGGTAGCGTATCATCTAATGCTAGCACGGATTTCTGACGAATGGAAGATTATGAAAATTGCTGCTGCAATAACAATAGATGGTGGTTATTGGGGTGTAATGTAGAATAGATTGGAGATGGAGTTGTACGAATCTAGCCAACTGTGGTTATTTATTTAGAAAGAAACGTGCTTAATGGAAACATGTGGAACCATACTGATTGATATGAGGGCTGTTTGACGGGTTAATTTTTTACCCGTCAGATGGTCTTTATTTTTTAGTGCAGTATAGTTGCGACACTTAACTATAGAAATACCATGTTTTTCTAAAATGGCAGGATTACATTCGGGTCACATAGAATACGAACATAAAGCGATTTTACCAGCTATCTTATCCTAAGTTATACCTAGAGACTTCTTGGATTATTATGTTATACAGTACCATGTACCACAATGTCAAATTGCGTTAGATAATCTTTGGAGACTTAGAGCAACCTGAATGGAGGACTTGTCTCGAATTACTGGGTAGCCATACATAAACGCGCTACGACAAACTAAAGGGTAAGGCACATTACTATCACAGCGAAGCGGTCATGTCGACTATCGGAAGGGCCGAAGCTTGTGGTCGATTATGAAGGGATTAGCACTTGGCCATTTTGTTGTGCATGGTGGCAACGCTGTGGAAGCCGGAAGCCACACTATACCGGCTATTCGTAGCTGCAAACCTGGTCCATTTATAATCCAGATGGATTAAAATCACGTGCCAATCCAGAGGGAACTGGTCAAACTTCTGCTCAAGGGTTTGTATACGATGCTCGGTTGTTTTTTCATACTGGCTAGGAAGAAGGATAACTGAATAGAGTGAGTGAAATCATGGGGGAAAGGGGGGAGCTGTATCGAAAATTGGTAATTGAAGGTTCTCTTGATGGTCGATTTTGTGACTTAGGGAGAAAAATGGGCGCATTAGAGGCAGAAGCTAAATTGCTGACGTGTCTATATTTGTCAAATACTTATTGTAACAAATGGCGCGAAGATCCGGAACCGAACACCTTATCGAATGTAGCGCTTTAGAGGGGAGTAATTTCATATGAAAAATTGCAGGCGGGATTATTGGCTTATTGCTACTTTGGCAATCGGATTGTTGTTGGCTGCGGGCTGTGGTGGTGTGGGCGGAATTGGAGACGGAATATCCGGTGGCTCGCCGAATCTGCATGTCTTTATCGATGGCCAAGGTTATGTTGTCGAAGAAACAGCTAGACCTTTCTCGAAGGGTGATCAAATCACTTTGCAGGCAGTGCCCAATGAGGGTTGGGAATGGGTGGGCTGGGAAGGGGGTGTGTTGGCTGAATTGGGTGAGAACCGTTACCAGATAGTCCTTCATAAAGAGACAACACTGACAGCCATGTTTACATCCGATTATCCATATCACTTTGTGAAATATGGCCCAAACTTACCTTGGTCACTGTATCAGATTGCTATTGATGGGCAGGGTCGCGTCTACGGCACGCTATCGGAGGAACACAAGGTTATAGTGATTGATGGGGATACTTATGCAACTTGGGGCACTTATGGCAGCGCTGCCGGTGAATTTCAGTATCCTACAACCATTGCGGTCGATGATGACGGATACATCTATGTCTCCGAATACATGTCCCTGCGCATTCAGAAGTACACCTCGGATGGACAGTTTCAAAGAGAATTTCGACCAGGCATCGAGTTTGGCGATCGAGAAAGCTGGGAGGTTGACGGTCTAGCCGTAGACAGTAATGGCAATATCTATGTGGCAGAATACAACGTGTTCGACAATCGCTCTCGTGTGCAGGTGTTGAACCCCGAGGGCAAGTTGATCCGTGAATGGTTGGAACCGGGTAATGAACCGGGTAAGGCCTTTCGTGTTGATGATGTAACCATCGATAATCTAGGTCAGGTGTATTTGACCAGTGGTCATCGCCTCTTGGTATTTGACAAGGATGATAAGTTCCTCTGGGAGATTGGTGGGCGGGGTGACGGTGCTGGAAAATTCGAGAATCCGCGCGGTGTTGCAGTTAACAGCGAGGGTCGCATCGCTGTAGTGGATTCCGGAAACCATCGACTGCAGTTTTTTACTTCAGAAGGAGCTTTCCTGTCGTCATGGGGTACAGGGTATGGGGGTGTCCAGGGACCATCGAGAATGTGGTATCCCAGCTATGCAGTTTTTAATGGCAACGACGATTTGTTTGTAACCGAGATGGGCCGTCTTAAACTGCTACGAGAAGGACACAGATGAGCTTAAAGCGGGATGCTCCAAGGATGATGCTCTGGCGAGATTCGAGTTACGAATCTCGCCTACGGGTCAGTCCCTGTGACTCTGCAGTCACATAATTACTACGAATATCGTAATGAGATCTAGACAGCGTGATGTGGTCTTGCTTGTTTTAACCAACTGTAGAACTTTGTGGGGCTGGGCTTGGTCTGATCAGCAATGAATTAATTGGAAGATTGAATTAGGTTGTTAAGTGTGTGTACGATATAGAAAAAGCAACCTGAATTCCTCATAAAAATTCTCAAAAAGGGAATTTCTGATCTGACGTGGAAATTTCTGCACAGCGGTCAGTTCATACTTAACCCTGTGCCTGTATATCCGATTCACGAGCAACCTTTGGGTTGCAGGGATGACCATAGGGGATATTAATAGGTATAAGTTAAAGACGGGGGGAAGAAGCTTGAATGTGCTTATATATAGACTAAGGGAAACCGTTATGGCAGTTCTGCCGATTACTCTCATTGTACTCTTCCTCCATATTACTATTGTTCCTCTAACCTCCTCGCTGATTATACCATTTCTGTTAGGATCTGTTCTTATCGTTCTCGGGCTTTCTTTATTTCTGATCGGGGTAGATCTCGGCATTACTCCACTAGGTGAAATTACCGGCGATGCAATAGCTAAGACCAATAAGCTGTGGATTGTTTTATTGGCAGGTTTCATTTTAGGTTTTTTCATTTCGGTGGCTGAGCCAGGGCTTTTAGTGTTCGCTACACAAGTAGAGTATGTTACATCAGGCCAGATTGGTGCTGTCGGTATGCTTTTAGTTGTTTCTATCGGGTTGGCATTCCTGGTTGTCTTGGGGCTTATACGTATCCTGTATAATTTACCACTATATCTTATATTGACGGTCCTATACGCTCTTATATTTGTTCTGGCTTTGTTCGCGTCACCAGAGCACCTGGCTATCGCCTTCGATGCATCAGGAGCCACTACAGGGATATTAGCAGTTCCGTTTATCTTAGCTCTTTCCGTAGGCATATCAGTGATGAAGAAGGATAGTAAGTCTTCAGAGAAGGACAGTTTTGGGCTAATCGCGATTGCATCCATTGGAGCGATTTTATCGGTATTAGCTCTGAATGTATTCTCAAACAATCGTGCAGCAGAAGTCGGACCGGATATTCTGGAAGCGACAGTTGAAACAGTATCTGTTCAAACTATGATTGTGGATATCTTAGGTGAGAGTATCTTAGCCCTTATACCTTTACTCATTATCTTTTTAGTTCTACAGAAAGTATCTTTCCGCTTAAGTCGAAGAGCATTCAATAGAGTGTTGAAAGGCTTTATCTACGCACTGTTAGGATTGTTTCTTTTTCTGCTTGGTGCCAATGCCGGTTTCATGAATGTAGGGACAGAACTGGGGCTGCATTTGGCTGTTCACCATAATTCCTATCTTATTGTATTGGTTGGTTTTGCTCTTGGAGTCGTGACGATTCTGGCTGAACCGGCTGTGTATGTGTTGACACATCAAATTGAAAACGTAACCGCTGGTTATGTGAAACGCCAGTCGGTGTTAGTGGCGCTGTCTATAGGAGTTGGACTTGCAGTGGCGCTGTCTGTCCTTCGAGTTCTGGTTCCAAGTATACAGCTTTGGCACTATCTTTTACCAGGCTACATTATATGTATTGCCCTGTCCTATTTTGTCCCAAAACTCTTTATAGGTATTGCCTTTGATGCCGGAGGTGTAGCTACAGGACCGATGACGGCTACATTTATCCTTGCGTTTACCAATGGAGCTGCAGAGGCATTTGATGGAGCAAATGTACTAATTGATGGCTTTGGCATGATTGCCATGGTGGCTATGACACCGATTATTACTCTTCAAATACTTGGGCTCCTATTCAAAATGAAGACTAGGAAGGAGGGGATTTAGAGGAATGAGAACCAGTGCAGATATGACAGAGTTTGAGTTAATATGTGTGATTGTAAACTTCGGTATGGCAAGTAAAGTGCTTCACATCGCCAGAGAGCATGGTGTGCCAGGGGGTACGATTTTTGTGGGGAGAGGAACCGCTATAAGAAACCCCATTCTGGAATTTCTGGAGTTAAGGGATATACGCAAAGAGATTCTGGTCATGATCTCGGAAAAATCTGTAGGCAGCAGAGCACTTGAGGAAGTACAAGAGAGGCTTCGACTGGACAAACCTAATCATGGAATCGCTTTTACTATGCCGCTTTATGTTTTTCTAGGCAGCGGTGATTATGAATTTGATTGTGACTCTGAATCTGAATCTGAATCTGGAGGTGGAACGACCACGATGTATCATTCCATTTTTATAATCGT
>SKHL01000236.1 GCA_007116995.1 Limnochordia bacterium | reverse complement strand
GTTAGCTAAAGGTGCAGTTGCTGCCGGCATTCGGGTTTTAATGAAGGAAATGGCCATTGACTATAATCAAATCGCAGCCCTGTATCTTGCAGGTGGATTTGGTAACTATGTGGACCCACATCATGCCTGTGTGATTGGGATTATTCCCAAGGAACTAGAGAATGTAATTATCCGTATTGGCAATGGGGCTGGTGCTGGAAGTAAGCGATATCTACTAGATAGTAACTGTAAACGCGTGGTCGATCAGTTGAAAGAAAAGGTAGGCTATATAGAACTATCATCCAGTTTGAGTTTTCAAACAGAATTTGTTAAGGCAATGATGTTTACTATTTAGTCCAGGGAGATAGTGCGTGGTGATTGCATCATTGTTCACTTTGTGAGACAATACATAAGACAATACAAGTGGAGGTGATGGGTTGCCAATTTTTATTGGCGATAATCAACAATCGTCACATCAAATTCGGTTAAATATTCTACAGATGGCATGGCCGTCTGTTGTTAGGATGTTTCTTCAGAGTGTGGTGGGTATGGTAGATATAATGATGGTAGGCCGCCTAGGGGTCGCATCGATTGCAGCTGTCTCTGTAGCGAATCGACTAATGTTCATCTTGATCGGAGCTTTGCAGGCATTAGCTGTGGGTTCTACAGCGTTAATTTCTCAGTATATCGGTGCAAAAGAGAAGGAGAAGGCGGATCGTGTGGTCTGGCAGGCTCTGTTGGGCTCGTTACTATTAGCGCTAATACTATGTACAATAGGGTTTATTCTTGCTCCACAAGGGATTAGAGGCATGCTTTCTCTAATGGATACCATTGACCCCATGGTTGTTAGTCAGGCCACTGTTTATCTACGAATTGTATTCATCTCTATGATTTTTGGATTACCTCAAATTACCATTAATGCCGTTTTACAAGGCTTAGGCGATATGAAGACCCCCTTATACTTAATGGTTGTTAGCAATATTGTTAATGTGGTTGGGAATTATGTATTAATTTTCGGTATTGGTCCGTTTCCAGCTATGGGTATAACAGGAGCAGCAGTGGCTACAGGTGGAGCTCGTGTAGTCGGGGCAATCCTAGGTGTCCTTGTTCTAATACGAGGTACTAGAGATTATAGATTAGAGCTCACTAAAATCCGGTGGCATTTAGAGGTTAATATATTGCAGAAAATCTTGCATATTGGAATTCCAGCCTCTGTAGAGCAACTGGTACGCCAAAGCAGTATGATTCTATATTCCTTTTTGGTCGCGAGTCTAGGCACAGTAGCATTGGCCGCTAACGAAATAGTTATGAATGCCCAATCTTTCTCCTTTATGCCAGGATTCGGATTCGGTGTTGCTGCGACTACTTTAGTGGGTCAAAGTATTGGTGCGAGTCAACCGGAGCTAGCGAAGCGATATGGAATGGAGACCACAAAATTGGCCGCACTACTCATGACGGGAGCTGGTATTTTATTATTTTTCTGGCCGCAAGCTTTTGTTGGGTTATATACATCGGATCCCGAAGTGGCACAGACTGCGGTCAGTTCCTTACGAATTGTTGCGGTGATGCAACCACTTTTTGCCATGGTGATGGTACTCTCTGGCGCTCTAAGGGGTGCAGGAGACACAAAGTGGGTAATGTATGCGACCACCGTTGGTAATTGGGGTGTGCGATTAGTCATTGCATTTATTGTGGCTTTTTATTTTAAGGTGGGCCTAATTGGATTTTGGATCGCTGTTGCTTTGGACATGACAGTGCGATGTCTAATTATCCTTTGGCGGTATCAATCGGGTAAATGGCAACATGGAGTATTACATTCACCAAGAAAGCTAGGGCGAACAGCGGATTTAGGAAAGAGCCCTTCCTCATAAGGTGGGAAGGGAATATCGTTCTTAAATCGAAGTATACAAGATGGAATAAACACAGGAGAATGGAGGTTACGTGATGGCGTATATGCTAGGTTTAGATATTGGAACATCGGGTGTAAAAGCCTTACTGGTTAAGGATACGGGGATGGTTGTAGGGTCAGCCTTACAAGAATATCCCTTTCACTCTCCTCGTCCAGGGTGGACGGAACAAGAGCCAGAGGATATGTGGCAAGGGACGATAATTGCCTTAGGTAAGGTGCTTACTAAGTTTGGTGTGGATCCCAAAGAGATTAAAGGTATTGGGATGTCTGGTCAAATGCATAGCTCTGTATTCCTTGATAGTAACGCTCAGGTGATCCGACCAGCCATATTATGGAATGATAGTCGCACTACAAAGCAATGTCGGGATATGGAAGCCCTTGTCGGTAGAGATTTATTAATGTCGGAAGCATGTAATCCAGCCCTAGAAGGGTTTACAGCACCAAAGATACTGTGGTTGCGGGAAAATGAACCAGAGAATTTTGAGAAATTACGCTGGTTAGTATTGCCTAAGGATTACATCCGATATAGATTAACAAGCGAAATCAAAATGGAAATTAGCGACGCCGCTGGCACCTTGCTTCTCAATGTGAAAGAGAGAACCTGGTCTCGCCGAATAGTGGACAAACTTGATCTTTCTATGGAAATCCTACCACCCTTAGTGAATTCATCTCAAATCGCCGGTGAGATTACCGCTGAAGTGGCCGAGTTAACAGGCTTAGTTCAGGGAACCCCTGTGGTGGGTGGAGGAGCCGATAATGCCTGTGGTGCTGTGGGAAGCGGCATTGTGCAAACGGGTCGAGCCATGATTAGTTTAGGAACTAGCGGGGTCATGCTAGCCCATCTCGATAGTCCAAGCTTGCCGACAGGCGGAACTATTCATATGTTTAACCACGCAGTAACCAATAAGTTCTACATGATGGGTGTCGTGCTCTCTGCCGGGTTGTCCTATCGTTGGTTTAGAGACGAGCTAGGACAGATGGAACAGATAGTAGGGGCGCAGCTAGATGAGGATGCCTATTCCTTACTTACCCAACAAGCCAGTCTTTCCGGTCCAGGTAGTCAAGGGTTAGTATTTTTACCATATTTAACCGGGGAGAGGACGCCCCATGGCGATGGTAACGCGCGGGGAGTATTCTTTGGATTAAGCGCTAGCCATACCCGTAGAGATATGGTGCGAGCCATTTTAGAAGGTGTAGGGTTCGCTTTCCGAGATAGTTTACTATTATTACGAAATGCAGGTTGGCAAGGCGGTGCTGTGCGCTGTATTGGTGGTGGGGCAAAGGCCAAGCTCTGGCGAGAGATTATTGCAAGCATTCTAGGTTTACAGGTTCAAACTCTCAATACCGATGAAGGTCCAGGGCTTGGTGCAGCTTTATTGGCCGGAGTAGGGACAGGAATGTTTAAGGATCCAGCGGAAGCATCGGATGCACTATTAACCGTCACTAGTACAGTAGACCCTAATCAAGAGTGGGCGAAAGTATATCGCGACTTATATTCGATTTACCAAGGTCTATATCCAGCACTAAAGCCGATGTATGTTAAGTTAGCAAATATTAATGGATAGGAGAGATATACCTATTAGGATTGCTGCTTGATCTATTGCTCCAGCACTAGGAGCGGTCATGTGAGCGGCGGTAGTAGCTGAGGAGCAAGCTGATGGATACCAGGACATCGTAGCAGCAGCTGGATATGGCTCTCCTGAAGGATGAATCCTATCTACCTAACCTAGAGGTTTAAGCAGTATATGAACGGTTGTTTAGTAAGTCATGTCCTGATCCAGTCAGGGCTTAAAATATCTAGAGGAAGGTGAGACTATGAAGATTTTAATCACCTATGGAACTCGGTATGGATCAACAGCCCAAATATCCCAGTGGATGAAGGAGCGGATGCCTTCATCGGCTGAGGTTAGCTTACTCACGGTTTCGCAAGTTGAGTCCGTTTCTGCTTTTACCCATGTCATTATTGGAAGTCCATTATATGATAATGATCTATTACCTGAAGTAAAAAGATTTATTGCAGAATTTGATGATGATCTATATAACAAACACATGGGAGTGTTTGGTGTTGCCTTAAGCCATCTCGGACGAGGATTATACGGCGAAGCCGATGGGGGCTTAGTGTACTTTAACCGTTTTTTTAACTATTTACCAACTAAGCCCATCTATTCAAGGCTATTAGGCGGAGCACTACACCCAGAATTACTTAATGACCGTGATCGGAAGCTGCTAGAAGCCTATTATAGGGCGAAGGGGAGTAAGCAAATTCCCTTTGAACAGGAAATGGACAAAGAGCAGGTTTGGGAGTATGTGGAAAAATACCTAGATTTTGTTGCAGTAAAGACTCGTTTGCAGGAAAAAATGAATAGAACAAGCCCAGAATAGACAACTAAATTTCATTGAGTCGTGGAGGATTGTAACGTGGGAAAGCAGATTGCCTGTCTTTTTTCGATCATTTGTCTTAGTCTGCTGTCTTATACTGGAGCCGGGGCTATGGAAATACGAGTAGCAATCATGGATGATTTATTTAAATCGATGACGCATTCCTTGGTTCAGATCCAGTCTGATAGGTCCATGGTTATTCAAGAGATAACCACAAAAACGGAATATACTGTGACTGCAGCTATCTGTTTTTGGCCAAGAAACGGAGATATTCTTGTACAGAGTGAAGAGATAGAACTAGAACTAATATCCCCAATCCGGATCCGCCCAACAGGTAATCAGAAGCTACAAGTAACAAGCTTGGTACGTGGTGGTGAAAATGCGTTTCACCCTACATATCGAGGATCTCTTGAAGTTCAGCTAATCCAAGATCAATGGTTGGGGTTAATCAATTATGTGTCTCTTGAGGAGTATCTGTATGGTGTGGTTCCTAGTGAGATACCAGTTAGCTGGCCGATGGAAGCGCTTAAGGCTCAGGCGGTTGCATCGCGAACCTATGTATTGCGTTCTATTGGTAACTCACCACACATCGATGCCGGATTTCACTTAGATGATAGTTTTTATTGGCAAATGTACAATAATCGACAGGAAACCCCAGAAACGTCGAAAGCTGTAGATAGTACTAGGGGGTTGGTGATCGTAGACTCTGACCAGACAGAACTAATTCAAGCTTTTTTTTTCTCTACTTCTGGGGGGACAACGGCACGGGCCGCTGATGTGTGGGCT
>SKHL01000113.1 GCA_007116995.1 Limnochordia bacterium | reverse complement strand
ATTAAAGGCGTCGGGCTGGGTTATGCCCTCTTCTTCAATAATAGCCACGAAGTCCTGGACCAGCTTAGGATCTAGTTGTGTCCCAGCGACAAGCTTCATCTCTGCAACTGCTTCCGACAGTGGCAGGGGTTTACGATAACAGCGACTGCCTGTCATAGCATCCCAGGTATCGGCAATGGCAACGATGCGGGCTTCTAAGGGGATGTCCTCGCCTTTTAATCCGCTCGGGTATCCCTGTCCGTCATAGCGCTCGTGATGATAGTTAGCAATGTTTGCCACCATTTGTTTATGAGTGCGGGGTAGTGGGATTTCTCTTAAAAACTCCATGCCTTTCACCGGATGGTTTTGCATCTCTGCGTACTCTTCTTCCGTTAAGCGCTCCGGCTTTTTTAAGATGGTATCGGATATTTCTAATTTGCCGATATCGTGGAAATAGGAAGCTTCATCTAGCAGTTGTAGCTTCCAGCGGGGATATCCGCATCGCTTGGCCAGCTTTTTGCTGTAATGGGCTACATTTTCCAGGTGTTCCATTAAGTCGTGGTCCTTAGCGTACACTGCTCTTAACAGAGAGCGAATTAAAGAGATTCGGTAGTTTGTTTCAAGATGGCCTAACAGCGCTCCCGATCGGACAGTGATAAACAGATAGAATACACCGATTACCCCAAAAACATTAAATGTCTGATATGCATAGCTAAAGAAGGCGGCTAGTGCAAACGACGGGATTAGTGTTTTTTGGTTCTCCCATAGAATGGAAATACTACTTCCTGGTTGTTGGAGCTGACGAGCAATAGCATAGATAATGGCATTAACCAGTGAGTAAGTAAATGTAGCCGCTAGTAGAGCTGTTACTAGATTTTCTATTCCATGGAGATGATGAAAAACCAGGCTGCTAACTCCTGCGGACAAACCTAATAATCCTCTGTTAAAAGCAAACACAGGCCAAGAGTTATCGTCAAATTCATCAAGTGAAATCGATCCCCAACTGGCCAATAAGCAAGCCCATGCCGGTCCATAAAAAGCAATTACTGGAAATAAGAGGGGAAACGTAATAGAAAAACTAGCAGTTTCACTTTTTATCTGATGGTTAGCATTAAACAGTAGTAATCCGCCAAATAACAGGAGACTGATATCTATTGGAAACGAGAACGCGCGGAAGGAATAGATTAAAAAGCCAATGGATGTTAAGAAACATGCAAACAAAAATAAATTAAAGTGCTTTCTTCCCATAGTATCTCACCTCGAGGAATGGGATCTGTCTGTGTTCTGCTGGGCCTATTAAGTCTTCAGGCTATCGTGTATGGATGTGATAATATTATAAAAAATATGCCTACCCGTAGACATGATTCTCTTAGCGACCTACAAGCTTAACTGTATCAGCAAGGACTGTAGCAGACATTGCTAGATACATTAAAGCTACTGTGATTACTGCAAGTATCTTTTTAGACATTCCGGTTTCCTCCCCAATTTATGTACTGGGTTAGGTTAGGTTTGTCTTTCGGTTAGGTTCGGGTAGGCAATTATGATGACAGAAAAACAATTTTTCGATTGACGGCATTAAGAGTAGCCTTTACAACGGCTAAGGACAGATCCTCCCGTGCTTCAGCTACACCCATCAGAATGTCAGACTCTTCATCACTTCTGTATTCTAGCTTGACCAAGATTACCTTCTCTTGGGCTAAAGAGTTGTTTAGTACTTGTAAGTAGACTAGTTTAATCGTGCCAAATCCCATTTGTTGAAATGCATTTAAAAAGGCTTTAAAGGTTGATAAGCCTAAGTCTTCCTCTAGTGGTACAGTACCGATGTAATCCTTGCGCAGACAGTGTAATTCCACTACGCACTGGGATTTGGGAAACCGTTTACGATACGCGGCTACGATTTGAATACGGGGGTGAACTTCAATATCCTGGCCAATGTCCGGTTTGTAATCAATTACTTTGATTTTTCGGTAGTCTAGTTCAATGTTATGATGGATAGATATGGCTCCAATGATCGATCGAACAATACCCTTAATCTCTTGGGTTTTGGCATCATCACTTATCGAGGTGAAAATGGCTTCAACGAAAATCTGTGTGATTTCTCCATTTTCTTCTAGAATTTTACAACCTTGTACTCCATTGACTGATAGGATAGTTTCTTTGATCGAATTAGACATTTAGGCACCTCCCCCCTAGTTTAATTCGTGACAATGGAAAAATTCCCTTTTGAATTTTGACATTAAATAAAAAAAGTTGTGTTGGATTGAATAATTTATTCCCATAATTATGGTTTTCCCCTAAGATAATGTATTTTTCATAGACGATCTGATAAGGACATACTGAAATCAGTTATGCCTGTCATCGGATTTTAGCTGGTAAACATCCGATATCTGCTTCTGGTTAGGATGATTGACTCAAAGAATAGATATTTTTACTTAGAAATAAATACAGACAGTTGTAAATATTTATTGATGAGGCAGGAAATAGTCCGGGTTTGGTTGTATATAGTACATGACCAATAATTGTGGGTTTTAACAAGGTTCAGTTTTTAAAACAGGTATGGGGTGTGGGGTAGAGTATGGCTAAGACAACTAGTAGAGTTGCCAGGGAGGTAGATCCAGTGAGCATATTAGTGATAGATAACTCAGTTGACAATCGTTACCAGTTGCGTTCTGTACTGGATCAGGCTGGATATGGTGATGTATTAACTCTGCGCTCATCTGGTGAGATGCTAGAATACTTCAGCAATCCCCAAAGAATGATCCCAAAAATCGATTTGGTTATTTTGAACATTGATCAAGAGAGCATTGATTTTTGTCGAGATATAAAAGATGATAAACGGTTGTGTCATACCCCAATCTTAGCTGTGAGTGAGGATAAGAGTATCGATCAGATGAAACTAGCTTTTGCTATTGGGGTGAGTGATTATATCAGTAAGCCCTTTAGCGATGAAGAGTTGTTAGCCCGTGTGCGAGTGCAATTGAGGATCAAGTATGAACGCGATTTATTACGCTATCGAGAGTTGTCCCTAGTAGAAATGGCGCACCAGTTAGAAGAAGCGAATTACATTTTACAAAGGTCTTCCTCTGTGGATGGGTTAACTGGGATAATCAATCGTTGTTTTTTTGATGAGTTGTATAAGAAGGAGTTCAAACGAGCATCCCGTGAGAGGCTCCCGATGTCTCTAATTTTAATCGATATAGATCACTTTAAGGAGTATAACGACACCTATGGTCATCAAGCAGGCGATGAATGTTTGAAGAAAGTGGCCAAGGCAATGCAGCAATGCTTACGTCGTCCAGCCGATATCTTAGCCAGGTATGGTGGTGAGGAGTTCACTGTTTCACTGCCGAATACCAGTTGGGATGGTGCAGCGAAAGTAGCCGAGTGTATGCGAGGTGCAGTGGAGCAGTTAGACATTGTTCACGAGACAAGCAAGGTAAGTAAATGCGTGACCGTGAGTGCGGGCTACACCACATTTTTACCGGGACATGACCTGACCGCTGAAAATGTTATTTCTTGTGCCGATGAAGCGTTGTATAGGGCGAAGCATGAAGGACGAAACCGGATTAATGGCTATAAACAAGAAGGCGTGCCATTTTCAACCACAGACGTGAATCCAGCACCAGATAGTCTAGAAGATATACGGAAGAAGATTTCCACGTTAGAGGAGTCGTTGCACAATCTAACCGGCGATAGTGAATATGTACCCAAGCCTAAGACATTCTCTCGTAACTTGTCAAAACAGAACGGGAAAGTAGATCCCTTGGATAAACAGCTTTATGATGCAGTTGACTTTATCGAAGGTATGGTTCCGGTTAATAGCTATAACGAAGGAATGCATGATGGGGTGGCTATACCACTAGAAACAGATGAGTTAGCAACAGAATGGAACATGTTCTTTAAGTCTTCCCGGAGTTTAGTCGCTGTTTTAGATGAAGACAGGAAATGTATACAGATAAATCCATCTTTGTGCACGTACCTAGATGTGGAAGAACAAGCGTTAATTGGAGAGCTGTTTGATCAGTTTATTCATCCCGATGAGCGTCAGCAGTTTGTGGATAAGCTATCACCTGTGGAGGGAGAATCAATTGCAGCTTGGCTTGAAACTAGGTTGAATACAGATGACGATATCTGGATTTTTTGGGAGGCGGTACAGGAAGGGTCTCGCGCACGTATGTTATTAACTGGCACAGATATTACAGAAAACAAGGGCATCCATGATTTATTGGAGCAACGAACACGAGCATTAGAGCAAATGATTGAGTTAAAATAACCAGATACTAGATGGAAAATTCGCTAGTATTCCTATAGGAATATGTCGAAATTGTTAGATTTATGTTTGTTAGTGTAAGCTGGTTCGGCTACCGGTAATTGGGAGGTGAGGGCGTTGGGTTTGAGTGAAGCTAGTGTAGATAATAAATTACATATTGTTACCCTAGGGCGGTTTATGGTGTACCGGGGAGATACCTCACTGTTAGAAACGAGTAATCGCTCGAATAAGAGTTGGAATCTATTTAAGTACCTACTCACTCATAGAGGCAAGTCAGTGCTCGACGATCTGATTATGGATACGTTTTGGGAAGGCTATGATGGCGATAAAGCAAAGCAAGCCTTATATACCTGTGTGCATCGGTTACGCAGAGTACTCGAACCCCAACGTTCTAAGTATGATAACTGTCAGTATGTGATTACAGAAAACGGCTTATATCGGTTTAATACCAACGCCAACTACTGGCTAGATGTGGATGAGCTTGAGCTTCTTTGCAAGAAGGCCGCTAACGCAGTGGAGACAGATAAACAAGAGGCCATAAAGCTCTACAGAGAAGCATTGGATCTATATCAAGGAGAGTATCTCTCAGAGAACGTGTATGATGATTGGGTGAAACATGCCCAGCTCTACTATGCGAGGATTTATCGAGAAGCTTTGCCACAATGTCTGGATCTGCTAATCGAGAGTGGATGTTTAGAGGAAGCCCGTGGCATAGCGGAAAAAGCACTTCCGTTAGAACCGTATGAAGAAGAGCTACATATAAAATATATCCAGATTTTATTAATGCAGGGAAACACCCAACTCGCTAAACAGCATTATAACTCAGCAACTAGCCTGTTATT
>SKHL01000296.1 GCA_007116995.1 Limnochordia bacterium | reverse complement strand
GCTAATTCCTCTTTAGAAAAGTGATAATGTTCTTCACAAAAGTGACAGATCAATTCTGCTTGCTGATCCTCATCAATCAAAGTCTGAATTTCCTCAGTTCCAATAGTAATTAAACTTTTCTCCAACCGCTCTTTTGAGCATGAGCAGTGAAATCGAACAGGTATGGTTTCTTTAAACTCTAAATCTAAGTCTGATAGGACAAGGTGAAGGATATCCTCCGGTGTACAACCACTATCTAGTAAGTTGCTGATAGGAGGTAAGAGAGGAATCCTTTGTTCAAGCTGGGATATCACTTCTTCATTGGAGCCAGGTAATAATTGGATCACAAATCCACCTGCAGCTTGAACTGAATTATCTGGGTTAACTAAAACACCAACACTAACGATAGATGGTGTCTGTTCTGATGCCGTGAAATAATACGCGAAGTCGTCTCCAATTTCTCCTGTTCTCAGGGGAACCGATCCCTGATAGGGTTCCTTTAAATTCATATCTCGTATGACGTGTAACATCCCCTCGCCCACAGCTTCTCCCACAGATAACTTTCCTTTACTATTTAAGGGTAAATGTACATGGGGATTACCCACATACCCCCGTACTTTTCCGGCCTTATCTGCACTAGTTACAATCCCTTTCAGTAGTCCTTTTCCTTGAATCTGAATGGTGACCGAACCGGTCTTTAGCATCGCCCCTAAGACTAAACTAATCGTCATTGTGCGCCCTAGCGCAGCTGTGGCTATAGGATACAGGTCATGCCGTCTCCTAGCAACCTCCGTTAACGCGGTGGTAGCAAGAGCAAAAGCTCGTATCTGCCCTTGTCCTGCTGTGGCTCGCACTAAATAATCCTGCATCTTTATGTTACATCTCCTTGTGTGTTGGATATTTGCCTCGGTCGCTAAATATTGGTGTCATCAATTTTGATCCGACTAGATTGCGATCTATCCAAGAGTACTAACGAAATAGATAAAATATGCTATCAAAACTAAGCATAAAATGGTGACTGCGATTATACGTTGTCTCCGTCGAGCTAATGCCTTTCGTTTCCGAAGATCACTACGCTTTTCCTGAATAGTATCGGAAGATGTCACATACTCATACTGTTTGATGACATCATCGGGATTCATTCCGATCGCCTTGGCGTAGGTACGCAAAAAACCGCGCAGATATACCTCGGCGGGCAGATGCTCTATTTTCCCGGCCTCTATAGCGATTAAGAAACGAGTTTGAATCTTCGTCCGCTCTTCTAATTCTTCTAAACTCAATTGTTTATCTAATCTACGCTTCTGAAGTAACGCTCCTAGCTCCTCCACGGATATCACCTCTCAATACTAGCGCTATCGACCAATACATCTCTCGCTTTGCTTCCTTGATGAGGACCGACAATGGACCGGACCTCCATCATATCGATTAATCGAGCTGCACGACTATATCCTATCCGAAATCGTCTTTGTAACATAGAAATCGATGCTTGACCTGTTTCCACCACTAACCGAATAGCATCCTCTAATAACTCATCCTCATCACTATTTTCCGGCACTAACTCGGTAGGTTCAACCACAGCTTCCTGATAATCAGGCTCTCCCTGCTTCTTCCAAAAACGTACGAGGGCTTCCACTTCCTTATCTGCAATCCACGCCCCTTGTGCTCTGGTGGGTTTTGACGCCCCTAACGGATAAAACAGCATGTCTCCTTTTCCAATCAATCGCTCTGCTCCACCCATGTCTAGAATGGTCCGACTATCGACTTGGCTAGACACAGAGAAGGAAATACGACTTGGTACATTAGCCTTGATCAATCCAGTAATCACATCCACCGAGGGTCGCTGGGTAGCAATTACTAGATACATACCCGCAGCTCGAGCCATTTGTGCAATTCGGCAAATAGCATCTTCCACATCAGAAGCAGCCACCATCATCAGATCCGCTAATTCATCAACAATAATAACGATATACGGTAGATGCTCTCGTTCCTTACCTTCTTCATCCTCTGAGGGAAGCTGCGTGTACATGTCAATATTACGAACTCCGGTATCAGCAAAAAGCTTGTAACGACGCTCCATCTCCACAACCGCCCATCTTAGGGCTACAGCCGCTTTCTTCGGGTCGGTTACCACAGGAGATATTAGGTGAGGAATCCCATCATAAATGGCTAACTCCACCCGTTTGGGATCAATCATTAACAGTTTCACCTCATTGGGATCGGCCTTATATAAAATGCTTGCTATGATCGAATTTAAACAAACACTCTTTCCCGATCCAGTAGATCCTGCCACCAATAAATGTAACCATTTTTTCAAATCAGCGACTACTGGATTTCCAGCTATGTCTTTCCCTAATGCTAAAGCCACTTTCGATGGATTTTCAGCAAATGTAGTGTGCTCTATTATTTCGCGCAATAAAACAGGCTGAGTCTCCTTATTTGGCACTTCAATTCCCACCACGGACTTGCCAGGTACAGGCGCCTCGATACGAACATCAGCTGCTGCCAACGCCAGAGCAAGATCATCAGCTAAACCAGTAATTCTATTGACTTTAATGCCTGGAGCTGGTTGTAATTCATATCTAGTTACCACAGGACCTTGACAAATATTAACGACTTTTGCCGATATCCCAAAGCTTGCAAACGTATCCTCTAATAATTTTTGCTTACTCTCCCCACTATTTCTCCTTAGCTTCGCTAAACCCTTCTTCAAAATGTAGACTGGTGGCAAACGGAAAGTTTGATTTGCCTGAGGTGTACCACTCAATTTCCACTCCCCAGCCTCAGATGAACTAAAGTTCGCTGAACTTTTTCTTCGCTCTTTATGTGATTCCGACTTATCTTGTGGCTCTAACACTTGGGTAATTAAGTCATCCTCTGCTATGCTGTTCACATCCGCAGAATCATCCTGGTCTTGGTATTCAGATTGGTCATGGAACGCTACTGGTAATCGGCTAACATCAAGCGCTTGAACGTCATTCTCTTTATCTTGTGGTTTAACCAATGTACCCTTTGCTTTAAGTCTTCTCCTTTTCCCTACTGTAACATTTTGTTCTATCAATGCGAGCTTGCGGATTTCTTGCCAATCCTGCCATCTGCGTTTTTGTGCACGAAACCCTTCAAAAACATTCCTGACTCCATTAGTAACACCATCACCACTTAACCTGTATATTCCTCGAAACAGAGCTAGGAATGAGATATCAAATACCAAAATTACACTGATTAAGAATAAGCTCGCGAGAATTATATACGTTCCAGGCAGGCCAAAAACAGTTAAGAACGAAACCATCAACACAGCCCCGAATATACCCGCACCTTGTCCACTGGTAGCATAATGTATCTCTTCAGCAAGGGACGGTGGTAATTGGTATCCCTGGTAGACAAAGGATAAATGATAGATGGTTGTTATTGTACTCAGCAACAATAAGTACCCTGCTTGCTTTCGCCACTTAATCGGCCAATAAATCCCTTTAAATAAATGCAGAGAAAAAACCACAAGTAGTACACAAAAAACCACTGCTGTCTGACCAAATATAACTCTCAACCAATGCTGAATCTGGTAACCGAGCCATCCAGCTGTATGAACGTATAAACTAACGATTGCAAAGACTGCCAAGGAACATAACAAAATTCCGGTTATCTCCCTTTGCCGCGGAGTTAATGGACCCATATTACCTGGTACCTGTTGTTGTTTCACAAAACCACCTCATCTTAGCTTGTTCGACAATAGCTCTCAAAATACCTTTCCATAGATTACTTATTGTTTGAGGAAGTTCAGTATTAATTAATGGGATAGATAGCCCTTAATTTAAGCATGGCTTCAATGTGAGCCCTCACGTGGGTAGGAGTAAAATTCCATCCTGATTGACAACATAACAGCAAGGTCCAATAGAGAGACCTCTATTCCAACTTGTAGGCATTCTGCAGGGATTGTCCCTCACCATCCTGCATGGGCCATAGCAGTACAGCGCTGAACAGGAGAAATAAACAATAAGGGTACACAATCCGCATAGGAAGTGGCTAAGAGAAAATATCGGGTGTACTAGTGTTAATCCATCTGTTGCTGAATACGCTGTTTCCAAAGCACTTGGCCGTCTTGTTCTATCCTTTGCTACATAGGTTACTCCCCTTTTAACAACTGTTGCACTTCAGCTAAGAAGCTGTTTATATCCTTAAATTGACGATATACAGAAGCAAACCTGACGTAAGCCACTTCATCTATGCTCTTTAACCGATCCATGACAATCTCGCCTATGGCGTTAGCTGCTATTTCCCGTTCTGTGGAGTTCCGCACCTCTTTTTCAATTTCATCAACCATCGTCTCAATTTGATCTAAGGAAATTGGCCGTTTTTCACAAGCTCGTAAAACACCACTCAACACTTTACTCCGCGCAAATGGCTCTCGTCGACCATCTTTATTAATTACCATAAATGGCACTTCGTCTAAACGTTCATAGGTGGTAAAGCGTCGAGCACAACTAACACATTCCCGTCTACGTCGAATCGACGTTCCTTCTTCCGTTGACCGAGAATCTAACACCTTACTTTCTTGTTGGAAACAAAATGGGCACCGCAACAGATCTTCCTCCCTTTCATCTTTGTTTCCATTATACCCTAAAAATGCTAACGTTGCCATGTATGATGCTTAGATGGTTGTTTTGTTCTTGTCATGACCAAAACCACATCTACACCGACTAATTCCACCTCATCCCAAGGCAACTCATAATCTTCCTGCCGAAAGAAGCGAAAGAAACCAGTTCTTGGTGACTCTAGGATTAAAGCACGTAGTTGACCCGACTCCGGATCTAAGTCAACATCACACACGTTACCTAATATCCGTCCATCTTCAATATTTATGACATCCAAGTCCCGTAATTCACTAGTTTTTATATACACCTCCTACGCCCCCTTGGTTTTCCTACCATAGATATGCTTATAGGTATATGTATATGCATCGAGACAAAAAATAGAAACGGTCAGATAGATGACCGTTTCTATTTAGATTTAACTAATGGCAGAGTAAATGAATTAGCCGCCATCACACCGGCTGTCCACAATTCCTGTAGAGCTTTCCCATACTGTGTAGTGCTAAACTGATCCCAGAATTTAAAGCGAAACTCGACATCTCCTTT
>SKHL01000203.1 GCA_007116995.1 Limnochordia bacterium | reverse complement strand
GTTGATATAAAAAAATAAAGGGTTATTAAATTTTAATGCTTCCAAAATGATAAAATATCCTATTTATGTAGGGCTAAATTGCATTTCCAGGTGGTAGAACAAATCTCTCTACACTTAAAAACCACCAACTTCTCCATCAATGTAGGCGCAAGTGCAGATTGCTTCGCAAGCCTGCTCGCAATGACAATGCGCCTGCAAGATGAGGGAATAATATAAATGATATTGTAGGGGCGATTAATAATCGCCCTTACATAATGAAATAAAAAATCTTGGTTTTAAAAAAAACTAAACAATTAAGTTTAGTTTTTTTAGTATCAATAGTATTAATAAGAGATAAAGTAGAATTTAATAATGGTTGAGGCATTTCAGCCAAAACCTGGTTTTTTAAAAAGTTTTAGGATGGTGGTCTATCCCCACGTTCCCGTAGGGATACCTTGTTACGACTTAACCCCAGTCACTAATATCCTCCTTAACCCGCATAGCGAATCTTCAGAGGCTCTCAGCTCCCATGGTTTGACGGGCGGTGAGTGCAAGGAACAGGGACATATTCACGGCGGTGTAGCTGACCCGCCATTACTAGCAATTCCAACTTCATGTAGTCGAGTTCCAGACTACAATCCGAACTAAGGATAGTTTTAGAGTTTTGCTCCACCTCGCGGCTTAGCTTCTCGCTGTACTACCCATTGTATTATCTATGAAGCCCTAAACGTAAGGGGCATGAGGATCTGACGTCATCCTCTCCTTCCTCTTCGTTACCGAAGCAGTCTCTTTAGACATTCTAACTAAAGATGAGGGTTGCGCTCGTTTCCAGACTTAACTAGACACCTTGCGGCACGAGCTGACGACGACCATGCACCACCTGTGTACCATATCCGATTGCTCGGACTACTATGCTTTCACATAGGACATAGTACATGTCAAGTTTAGGTAAGATTCTTGGCTTATTATCCAATTAATCTAGATAATCCACTGCTTGTGTGTTCCCCCGCCTATCCCTTTGAGTTTCATTCTTGCGAATATACTACCCAGGCGGCTTGCTTAACTCGTTAGATTACGACACTCCACTCCGAAGATCGGAGCAAAACATCTAGCAAGCATCATTTACGGCTTGGACTACCGGGGTATCTAATCCCGTTCGCTCCCCAAGCTTTCGTCTCTTACCGTCAAGTTTGTTGTAGTTAGCTGCTTTCGCTTTCGGCGTTCTTTCAGATATCAACGCATTTCACCGCTCCACCTGAAATTCCACTAACCCCCAACAACTTCCAGTCATACAGTATCTATTCCCTTTCTATGGTTGAGCCACAGTATTTGAAAACAGACTTATATGTCCGGCTACAGACTCTTTACGCCCAGTAAATCCGGATAACGCTTGGGACCTATGTATTACCGCGGCTGCTGGCACATAGTTAGCCGTCCCTTATTCCTGGTATACCGTCATTCGTCTTCTACCAGAAAAGGAGTTTACACACCGTAATGCTTCATCCTCCACGCAGAATCGCTGCATCAGACTTTCGTCCATTGTGCAATATTCCCCACTGCTGCCTCCCGTAGGAGTATGGGCCGTATCTCAGTCCCATCGCGGCCGATCATCATCTCAAACCGGCTACCCGTCATAGGCTTGGTAAGCCATTACCTTACCAACTACCTGATAGGACGCACCCCTCTCCCCGAGCGATAAATCTTTCCTCACATTGGAATTTCACCATCGTGAGCATATTGAGAATTAGCTACGTCTCCGTAGTTGTTCTCATCTCGAGGGCAAGTTAAGTACGTGTTACTCGCTCGTTCGCCACTATCCCGAAGGATCGTTCGACTTGCATGTGTTAGGCGTTCTGCTAGCGTTCATCCTGAGCCAGGGTCAAACTCTTCACAAACAAAAAATTCATACTTTATCTCTTATTTATACTATTAATGATCTCATCTATGCTCACAAATGGTGGCACCAATCTACTTTCCCAGCCATAATATGACCAGTATCATCGACTGTATTGGGCTTGACTTCTGTATTCGGAATGGGAACAGGTATTTCCCCAAAACACATAAGCACCACCATTTGTGAACATAAATATGGAACTTTAGAATAATGTTCTAACTTCGTATTACAACAGTTTTTAAAGGTTTTTCTTTAGATTTTGGACTGTTTGGCTCTATTTTTATTAATCCAAAATATTTGATTTAAACACAATAATATAATATATTACGCTATTCGAAATAGCAACAAAACTCGCTCGAGCTATTAGTACATCTCTGCTAAATCCATTACTAGACTTACACATGATGCCTATCAACCTGCTAGTCTCGCAGGGCTCTTAACTCATAAAGAGAGGGCAATCTAATCTTGAGACAAGTTTCCCACTTAGATGCTTTCAGTGGTTATCTTTTCCAAGCATAGCTATCCAGCTCTGCCGCTGGCGCGACAACTGGTACTACCAGAGGCTTGTCCAACCCGGTCCTCTCGTACTAGGGTCAGGATCTCTCAAATTGCCTACGGTTACAGTAGATAGGGACCGAACTGTCTCACGACGTTCTGAACCCAGCTCGCGTCCCGCTTTAATGGGTGAACAACCCAACCCTTGGGACCTTCTACAGCCCCAGGATGCGACGAGCCGACATCGAGGTGCCAAACGGTATCGTCGCTATGAACGCTTAGATACCATTAGCCTGTTATCCCCGGAGTAACTTTTATCCGTTGAGCGGATCCCCTTCCACATGGAAGATCCGGATCACTTTCACCTAGTTTCCTATCTGTTCGACCTGTCAGTCTCACAGTTAAGCTTGCTTGTGCGAATATACGTCCACCACGGTTTCCATCCGTAGTAAGCAAACCTTTGTACGCCTCCGTTACATTTTGGGAGGCACCCGCCCCAGGTAAACTGTCCAACTGACACTGTTCCCCGTTTTTACGGGGTTAGAGATGCGATATGTTTTGAGTGGTATCTCAACGATGGCTCCAACTCACCCGAAGATGAGCCTTCAAAGCCTCCCACTTATACTGAGCAACGCATACTACAGCCCAATATCAATTTACAGTAAAGCTTCACGGGGTCTTTCCGTCTAACTGCAACTACCCGGCATTTTTACCGGGATTGTAATTTCACTGGGTCTAAGGACAAGACAGTGTGGGGATGGTTATGCCGTTCATGCGCGTCGGAACTTACCCGACAAGGAATTTCGCTACCTTAGGACCGTCATAGTTACGGCCGTCATTCACCAGTGCTTAACACTCGAGCTTGCACAAGAGTGCGTAACATTCTGGCATTGGACAGGCATCACCCTCTATACATCCATTCACATGTTAGCAGAGAGCTGTGTTTGTGATAAACAGTCCCCCCCACGTCATTCGCTGCGGCCTACACCATTGCTAGTGCAGGCAGGGCTTATTTCGAAAGTACGCCCGCTAATTTGCCAAGTTCCTTATCCATTAGTTAACCCAATCGCCTTGGTATTCTCTACCTTCCTACAAGTGTTTGATCTGGGTACGAGTTACTTATACATAAGTTTAGTGGGTTTTCTTGACACCAGAACTATGAGAATTAATCACCCCGAGAGGATCATTTCCGATCAAACTCAATTTGAAATATGTGCGGATTTTCCTACACATACCCTTCGATAAATCGAAGTCATTTTGTAATTTCGACTCACATCCTTTGTGAGCTCTCACACATCCCAATGTGTTGCCACATCACTGTATAAATAAGGGCAGGAATATTAACCTGCTATCCATCGACATACTATTTCTAGTAAAGCCTTAGGTCTCGCCTAACCCTACGACGATGAACGTTGCGTAGGAATCCTTAGGATTTCGGCGGCCGAGATTTTCACTCGGCGACGTTACTCATGCTAGCATTCTTACTTCTATAAAGTCCACATTACCTCACAGTAATGCTTCATCCCATATAGAACACTCTCCTACCGCTCTTTGATAAATCAAAGAACTTTCGATTTCGGTATGTAGTTTAGCCCCGTTACATCTTCGGCGCATTTTCACTTGTTCAGTGAGCTGTTACGCTTTCTTTAAAGGATTGCTGCTTCTAAGCAAACCTCCTGAATGTTTTAGTAAAAACACCTCCTTTACCACTTAACTACACTTTAGGGACCTTAATCAGAAATCTGGACTGTTATCCTTTTGACTACGAAACTTGCTCCCGCAGTCTCACTCTGTAAAATTCTCCATAGCATTCGAAGTTTAACAAGGTTTGGTAATGTCTCTCGACACCCCTAGCCTTATCAGAGCTCTACCTCTATGGGACCTAATTTACAGGCTGCACCTAAATGCATTTCGGAGAGAACCAGCTATTGCGATATTCGATGAGCTTTTCACTCCTAAACACAGGTCATCGGAAGGTTTTGCAGCACCAACCCGTTCGGCCCTCCAGCATACTTTCGTATGCCTTCAGCCTGCCCATGCCTAGCTCATATCGCTTCGGGTCTATTAACACTAACTAAAGCGCCCTATTAAGACTCGCTTTCGCTTCGGCTCCGACTATAACTGTCTTAACCTTGCTAGTGCCAATAACTCGCTAGCCCATTCGTCAATAGGTACGTGGTCACCCCATATTGCTATGAAGCTCCCACTCAATTGTAAGCAAAGAATTTCAGGATCTATTTCACTCCCCTTCCTGGGGTTCTTTTCACCGTTCCCTCACGGTACTATGCGCTATCGGTGTAAAAAAGTATTTAGTCTTGGACCGTGGTCGGCCCGGATTCATGCCGGATTTCTCGTGTCCGACACTACTTGGGAATCAATTAAAGCTGTGCTTACTTTTCAAATACGGGACTATAACCCCCTGTGGTGTGACTTCCCAGACACTTCTTTTAAGTAAACAACATCACTTTGAGACACTTCTAGTTGTCTCACAACTGACCCCACAACCCCTCAATCAGCAACGGCTAGAACCTTACACTGATTAGGTTTGGACTGCTCCCCGTTCGCTCGTCACTACTAAGGGAATCTCTTACGATTTCTTTTCCTCCTGTTACTAAGATATTTCAATTCACAGGGTCTTGGTATTTTACTTCCACTTATAGTGGAAAGGTTTCCCCATTCGGAAATCTCTGGTTCCAAGCGGTCTTTGGCACCTCACCAGAGCTTATCGCAGCCAAATACGTCCTTCATCCTCTTTTTTACCCAAGGCATCCATTCTTTGCT
>SKHL01000252.1 GCA_007116995.1 Limnochordia bacterium | reverse complement strand
CCCCAGCAGATTAACGTGTATAATATAGGTATGAACTATTTTTAAGGAGCTGCTATTTTGGAGATTCCCAAGCGTTATTGGCGCAATTTTGACATTCCATTGTTGTTAACGGTTTTCGGCCTAATCCTCTTTGGAACAATCATTGTCTACTCAGCATCAGCATCTCGACTATTAAGTGCGGGCGATGATCCCACCCACTATGTAAAGAGACAAGCCCTATTCACTTTGATCGGCGTAGTTGGGATGATTCTAACCCTATCCATCGATTACCGAGCTTGGCGGCGCTGGACTCGAATGATCTATGCATCCAACCTGGCATTATTGGTCAGCGTTCTCTTTTTTGGCACTGCTATCTTTGGTTCCCAACGGTGGTTCCGGATCGGGCCCTTTAATCTGCAACCTTCAGAGTTGGCCAAGATAGCGATCATTCTGGTGCTCGCCCGCCTCTTGGAGAAAAGAGATAACATTAAAGGCTGCAAGATTCTGCTCCCCTTTGCTATCGTGGCTGTTCCCATGCTATTAATCATGGCTCAGCCAGATATGGGAACAT
Organism: Limnochordia bacterium; assembly: GCA_007116995.1. Taxonomy (GTDB): domain Bacteria; phylum Bacillota; class Limnochordia; order Darwinibacteriales; family DTU012; genus CSBR16-202. The sequence continues at coordinate 4,606 of SKHL01000252.1, read as the reverse complement.
CCATGGTTTTTGTGGGTATATTGTTTTCCATGCTCTACTTAGCCGGTGCTAACACTCGCCATTTGATCTTATTGATTTCAAGCGGCGTTGTAACCATGTTTTTAGCTATTTTTGTCTCACTGAAAGAGTGGATACCGATTATTAAGCCATACCAACTAACCCGCCTGTTAGTTTTCTTAGATCCATATGCTGACCGAACTCACTCAGGCTGGAACATAATTCAATCTATGATTGCCATTGGATCTGGCGGTTTCTTAGGCAAGGGTCTTACTAATGGAACCCAGAGTCAGCTGAACTTTCTGCCTGCTAATCATACAGACTTTGTTTTCTCGGTAATTGCTGAAGAACTAGGATTTGTGGGTGCAATTATCTTATTTTCCCTGTACATGGTGGTCATCTGGCGAGGTCTACGTATTGCTTTGATGGCCAAGGATCAGTTTGGCACACTCCTCGCCGCTGGATGTGTGAGTATGTTTGTTTTTCACCTTATCATCAATGTAGGCATGTCTTTAGGTATTATGCCTGTGACCGGCCTTCCTCTTCCATTTATTACCGCTGGTGGAAGCACCCTATTAACAAGCCTACTGGCCATCGGAATTTTACTCAATGTGGGGCTCCGCCGCAATAAGATTATGTTTTAATGACAAAGCTAATGTCAGCATAGTGGTGGCAGCAAAAAAACTACAGGTGGCTGCGGCCACCACCCCAGAGTCATTTACGATTAGCGCACTGATAGTAGCAGCTAAGGTCCCTAACAAACCGCGCACTAATAATGGGTGCCTATGCAATAACCAGCGTAAATAGCTACTAGGCCAAATTAAGCTAGCACCCATTGCGATAATGGCTACAATCAATCCTCGACTCCAGAAACTATAACGGAATAAACGCATATTCATGCTGAGTTTTCTGGTAATAATCATCCAAATAGCTGTAAATCCCTCCTGGTGAATGAGGTTCACAGTCTGACCGATATGAGATTGTTCTCCTTCAGGACGCAGGCCATCATAAATCATTAACCCGGTTAGTGCTAGTATTAAGACGAACGCAAGAACTAGTAATGTACGTAGTTGTAGCGGTATCTTCATAAACCCCATCCAGGTTACCCCAAAGCCTATAATGGCTGTAATTGCTCCTCCTACATTCGTTCCCCATTGGGGACCAGCAATTACGATTGCTATCCCACCAAATAGAGTCAAATCAATAAAGCCTCTACTAAAAGTATACCTTCCGCGAAAAATAGCCCACCCCATTATAGTAGCGCCGATTAAAATTCCCATAAACTCATTGCCTATACCGTAATACCGAGCCCCACCTAGGGGATCATAGCCTAGAAACGAAAATCGAATCCACCATGCACCTCGAAGTATATCAAACACTAGCAAAACTGCTGTGGTTAAGGTAATAGCTCCAATTAACCCTAGTTGTTGATTTTCCAAACGATAATTGAAAACTAACAGCAAAATAAAGGGAATCAACGCCCATATTCCCCCTTGAGGTAGTAATAAAAGGCTCAAGGGTAATATCAGGCTAATCATTAGTAGTATTTGTAGTATTTGGATATAGCAAGCTTTTACTGGTCTTGGAACAATCAATAAAACCAAGGACATAAGGTAAACCAGAATCTGAAACCCCACTAACAACCGAAGAACTTGACTTCGATATCGTGCTACGCCAAATACCCTGTTTTCTAGGGCAACTATCTCTGCGAATAGAGTATTTCCCGACGAACCATGGACGGTATGAATCCCTCGTCCCACCATGGTGTGTTCATCAATGCCCAAATCTGATAATAGTGTGGGAGCCACATCTATATTCGTTACCAATCCAGGCCAGCGTGTAGTCGCGGAAGTCAAAAGACCTTCTGAATTCCCGATATGAAGAATAGGAGAAAACCACTGTCCTAAACGAGCCCGACTGTCACCGGGGTAGGGTGATAGGACTAGGATACTCGCATTAGGAATATTGAATCGTAATTGATCAATAAATTGCCACCCATCTCTGATCATTTTCTGTTCTTGATTACGGTGCTGATCTGGTAGAAGTAAGTGTTCATACAGACTGAAACGATAGGGATCCCCTAAATCTATGATGGCTAGATCCACTTGGCTATTTAGAACAGTTGTTAGTAATAGTGGATAATTGGTTTTGCGTCCAAATGGGTAAGTGGGATCATAAAGAATTAGCTCAGATCCTATGGCTCCTTGCCGCACCACCCCCTGTGTGGATATGGCTACTAAGCCAGCCCAACGAGATACATCCTCTCCAGTATCACTAGTGCCAAATGCTCCGATAGTTAAACCCGCCTCTTCTACAGCTTGACCTAAGGATCCCACTTGTAAAGGATATTGAGCTTGCTGTGCAGCCTCTAATAATTCGGCGATCTCTAAGTGGATAAGTTGATCCACCGTAGACGTATTTCCCGTACGCAACGAGAAAATATCTTGGGCCAAACGACCACGAATCAATTCGCCTCCTTGATACATTCTCTCAGCATTCGCCACTCCAATAGATCTAGAACCACTACTAATTGTAAGATAGGATCCTTGAGGTTGGTTGCCTCCACCTATGCGGCTATTGAGAATTCCCATAGATACTTTATGTCTATCCCAAACAGATCCGGCTTCAATCTGATGCCATTGTAGATCGTGCCATAGCACTAATACGACCGAGGGAGCCTGAGCTCCACTTGGTTGGGATCCCAGCAGTATCAAGAGTAGTGAAATTACCATCGCGAAACTTTTCACCATAAAAACTCCCTTGTGATCAACTCATTATAGATGTTTCCTGTGCTCTCTACCATTCTATCTGTACCAAACATTCGCTTTACTCGTTGATAATTATACTCTCCCATCGCCCGAGCCTTGGGTAAATCCTTAGTAATATGGAGCATAGCAGCCGCTAGCCCTGGTGAATCTTTAGGCCGTACTAGATATCCACTGTGTCCGGGTGTAACCATCTCTCGCATACTAGGCAAATCGGAGACCACTAGAGGGAGATGAGCGGCCATCGCCTCCAATACACTGACACTAAAACCCTCACTGAGGGTAGGTAGAACAAATAAATCCCAGCCAGCCAAAAGAAACGGTACATCATCCCGATGTCCTAAGAATCGGACATATGAACCGAGACCAAGCCGATCCCGATATCCTTCAAATTGGGATCGGGATGGACCGTCACCTACAATAACAAAACTAATATTTTGATTTATGTTTTTCATCAATGACGCCGCCTCTAAGAGATTAATAATCCCTTTTTCTGGAATTAAACGGGCGATTACTCCGATGACAGTATTTTTGGAGGGAATCCCTGCCGCTGCTCGCGATTCTGCTCGCGAAAAACCCTCAAAATCTTGACAAACTACACCATTACGAATAGTGAGTACCCGGTGCTCTGGTACCAGATGGATAAAATCATCACGAACTGCATCAGATACACAAATAATGCGATGTAGACCATTGAATAAATAGCGTTGAATTAATCCGTGAGAAAGTTGATGCCAATGAGATGCATGTTTAGGCAGACAATTATGAGCTGTAAATACTAAGCGATTGCACTTACTAAACTTGGCAGCTGGAACACCTATAAATGCTCCTTTTAGACCATGCATATGTACTAAAACTGGTCTTTCGGTATGAAGATACTGGCGTAATGTCCAAATGGCCTTTAGATCATCTTTTGGATGAATTCCGTCTCTAATTTCAATTGGGTAAAACTTAAAATCCCCAGCCCACTCCCGTAGTTCTTCAGGGCCACATACTAGTATCTCATATTGTTTTGCTAGACCATTGCGTAGGTGATTTAGATGAATAAGAATTCCACCTTCTGCTGGACGCACCACCCATGCTACTTTCATCCTATCAACCTCCCCACTTGATCCTTAGTTTGGAACTAATTTACCTAATCAATACAGGGTAAGCTAACCATGAAAGGAGGTTACCCAAATGAGCAAACACGCCGTTTTTTTAATTGGTCTCCTGATCATACTTATCGTTGTTAGTGTAACGCAAGATTCGGCAATTAAATCCCCAAACTCATCGAGTCCTGAATTAATTGAACTCACACCACTCAGTGAATCCCGATTTCCTAACCAATTGCAGAGCCTAGTAGATCGCCTATCCCAAGCTGCACTAGATAATCATTGGGCCACGGCATCTGATCTTGTAGAGCAACTAGAACGAACATGGGAAAACATGAAACCAACGGATTCCACTACGTTAGGAATTGTTCAAGAGGTTGATAGAATTATCGAAACTCTTCATTACAATGTGTGGGGCCGAGATTCTACTGGCGTCTTAAATTCGAGCAGAAAGCTGACGGCTCTTTTTGCTGACTTGTCCTAGAATCCCTTTCGTTCCATAGTTTCCTGAGAAAGACGTGAAAGGGAGTAGCTTCAGCTACCCCCTTGTCTATTTAGCTACACATCTTTTTCAGGGTTATGAGCTTGTTTATTTGCTCCGTATTCTTTCTTACCCTTTCGAGTAAGTTCCTCTGCAGTTTCATAGAAATTGTTAGTACCTTGCAACCCTTGACCAGCCTGTTGATTGTTTTGGTTTTGCCTCTGATTCTGCTGATTCTGTTGGTTCTGTTGGTTCTGTTGGTTCTGTTG
>SKHL01000186.1 GCA_007116995.1 Limnochordia bacterium | reverse complement strand
TTGGTGGTGTTCCGGTCTAGTGCATAGAGACTATAAATCTCTCGATTCACTTGAGAGACACCGGGGTCCACTTATCCGACTTACGTAACAGTTGCGGCATCCCACTTGTGCTCCATTGGGCTTTCGTGTAGATTTATACATGTGAGCGTAGTGGAGCACAAGTGGGTCAGGGCCTATAGCTCAGTGGTTAGAGCACTCGACTCATAATCGATAGGTCGTCGGTTCGAATCCGACTAGGCCCACTCTTTATTTCATTTCATGGAGACAAATATGATCGCCTGTATTGGTGATATTCATGGATCGTATCACGGAATCAATAAACTTGTCGAATTGGGCGTCGGTGATGATGTAACCTTTATTCAGGTGGGAGATTTTGGGTATTATAAGCATTTAATAAAAGATTACCCAGAAACTCCATTTAAAGTTTATTTTATTGATGGTAACCATGAAGATCATAAATATCTTTTTTCTCAAGCGAACGGTGATGTAACAGAAGTTAAGAAAAATCTATTCTATGTTCGTCGTGGATCTGTTTTGAACATAGACGGATATAATATCGGGTTTCTTGGTGGTGGGTGCTCTGTTGATAAGTATATTAGGCTTAGAAATGGATATGATTGGAGTGAATTTGAGGTAATTGGAGACGAAGCGGCTGATAAGCTAATTGAAGACGTCTCCGATTTAGGTGGTATTGATTTTCTTATAACACATGCCCCACCTACCGATGTTAAGAATGAATTCATGCCACCCCTAAAAAAGTGGCAGTGGGGGCTTCCCACTGATTGGACTGATGTATCAGAGGCCCAGGTACAGAGAGTATGGGAACATTTGGGAAGACCTGAGATATATTCCGGTCATTTGCATCGGCCCTTTACTTCGGCTAGATATAATGCAAGAGTATTAGATATTAACGAAATAATTACAGTTAGGGGATAGTTGTGAAAAATTATGATAAGATGCCCAAGCAAGAGCCTATGAGGAAAAGGGGACAGCGGGTGGGATCTCTTACCGATAATCGAAGGTTTTGGAAGCCTAAGATCGACGGTGCCAAGAAAAAACTGAATAAGGAGAAATAACTATTATGGGTACCCCTGCACTTGAAGATGTTAATTCTGCTATTGAGTGGATGGCTGAGGTTGAAAAAATTTCAAAATATCTCGCTGAAATGGCTTCGGACCTTGATTCTGAATTACAAAATTCAGTTACATTACCGGGCGATTGCCTTAACATTATCAAGTATTATAAGGCACTGCATTTTCCCGAAGCAGAAGAACAGCCACCCACTCGACCGGATATGACGGCACTAGGTCATCAACTTATTTGGATTAATACTGTCTGTGCATTTTCAATGTCTATGCATGGCAAATTGTCTCGGGAACTTAATACTATTGCTTTTATTCTCAATGAGTTTAATAATATCAAGGAAATTGAAGATGCCATTCCCGGCTCTACTCTAGTACATTCGAAGAATAATTCTTCTAATTAAGATATTTACGGATAGTGAAGTTTTTAAAAATGTTGATAATTTTTGGTTTGGAAAGAGAAATAGCTCAGATGTTCAGAGACTTTTGCAAGTTGGACAGACCTGTAATCTTCGTGTAAATGGCCGTAGAAATGAAATTCTATCGGAATATAGAAATATTATTGAGATTGTATCTTGTAGGTAACAGGGTCTTATTCTCTATTGCGGCATAGTCCCGTTTCGTTAGATTAGAGTGTTCCTAGCAGGAGTCCCCCACCAGTTTTAAATCAATAGGTCATTTGAAATGCAGATCAATACTAATCGACGGAATGTTACCATTTCTGGATCGTCTGATGTAACTCGCATGTCTATTTTGGGTGGTTCCCATATTATGCGGGTTCTTTCTGATCTTTATAAAAACCCCGTAAGGTCAATGGTCAGAGAATATTTGACCAATATGGGCGATGCGATGATTGCGAAGGGATCCACCGATGGCCGCCCTTGTGAAATTAGGCTACCCAGCACCCTAGATCCAACTATTCGATTTATTGATTGGGGTGTTGGTATGTCTATGGACACCATTAAGAAAGTATATGCGGTCTATGGCGCATCTACAAAAAATCAATCAAATGATGAAGTTGGTGGATTTGGCCTCGGAGCAAAGACGGCATATTGCTACAATGAGGGCCAGGTATGGACCATTGAGAGCTACCACAACGGCACTCTTCATAAATTTATTGCATTTGTTGACGATGAAAACATCCCTTCATTGATGCATGGAGAGTCCACACCCACAGATGAACCGAATGGTGTGACTATTTCCATTCCAGTTAAGAATAATGATATTCCTCAAATTGAGAGTGCAGTTTACGAGTTTGCTCAATTTTTTCCATTTCCTTTGCTAGTTGATGGTAAAGAGGCTCCAAAAATCCAAAAAGATACTAGTGGCAATGGGTGGTTTTTGGTGGACGATCAAGTTAATATCGGAGCCAACGAGTCATCTAGTCGGAGTAGGGGATATAGCAGTTATACTGTTTATGTACTTATGGGAGGAGTCCCATATGGTATTGATTTTTACCAATTTGACTTAGATTATGATTTTTTCCTGCCTGTGCGCAGTGGTTCATATTACAAAAAATCATTGTTTCTAATGGCCCCCATTGGGTCTGTGGAGGTTGTACCGTCCAGGGACGATCTAAAGTATTCCGAAAAGACTATTAAGTTTATTAAGTCTGCAATTGACAAGTATTGTTCGGAGTTTAGACAAAGAATCAAGGATAGAGTAATTGCCAATAGCAAAACTCCGTATGAGCTTTCTATAAAGATTTCTGAAGTATTTCGTGATCTAAGGATCCACTCTTCAAAAAGTAACACTAGAGATCTATTTGATAATATCACCTGCAATGGGAGAACGGTTACTACCTATCTTTCTAACTTTTCTTTAAAAAATGGTGTAGGGTTTACCATTGATGTGGATCGTCCGGTTAGAATTTATTCGGGATATGCTTCATCACAGCCAGATATCACAGATATAGAAGATGGTGCCAATGTCCCGGTATGTGGTGGTTTGGAGTCTAAAACAAAATTTATTTTAGATGATTTGCCAAAGTGGCTATATAGCACCTGTCAAGGAGCATATAAGAAGCTAAATGCTGCAATTTCTATTATCGTTGCCGTTAAAGATTTCATCGATCCTTCGGCGTCGGATGAAGAGGCCACAGAAGCGCTTGAGGCATTTATCAAAGAACATGATCTACAGGGTGTAGATGTAGTGTATGCGTCTGATCTTAGAGAAGATCTAGGGCTGGAACCTGCCCTACTGCCTGGGAAAGATGTCGATGTAAAGAACAAGCCCACAAGTCCACGCCGAAATAATTCCATTTCAGGCATTACTCTATACTCATACGAAAAACTTATGGGTTCTAAGTTTTGTACATTGAGTAATGCACTGGACCCCAAAGAGACAATATATTATTTTGTATGTAACAATGATGGCCAAGATAGATTTTATATGCCTAATGAAGAAACTGTGCATTTGTATCGTGCATTTGCATATAAATTTCTCAATTCTAGTGATTGGGGAATCGAGCGTAGGCAAATTGTCGGAGTCAGGGAGGATGATGTAGATAAATTGCCCCCTCATTGGAAGTCGTTTGATTCTGAGGTTAGGGACAGAGCACATGAACGATTTCTTAATGCCAAGGATTCTTGGTTTTATGCCTGGGCTAAAAGATTTAATAATATTAATTCCGGAGGCATTTATGATGTAATTTTAGAATATGGGTTGGAAGATGCGGACCCTGATATTAAAGAGTTTTTTACAATTGTAAATGCAATTGAGCACGACGATATTAGTAATTACTTATTTCTGTGTAACTATTATCAAATCCTCAAGCCAGAGGAAAGTATCTCAGACCATCCCTTAATTGTTAAAGTTATTAATATTGTAGAAAGAATCCGAAATAAGTATCCATTTATTGAGCATCTAAAGCCATATAAATATTCGGATATTAATTACGAACCAGTGGCAAACTTCATTAAATCCATTTCAGAAAAGGCATAGGGTAAAAAAATGAGCTTTTCAGTATATAGTATCGACGAAACTGGAGGGATCTCTCTTCTCCACGATGGCCAAATGTTTTCAATTCCGACTGACCATCCAAAGTTTAAACAAATTTCAGAGCATCTAAAGGCACATGAATATCAATCTGCCGTAGATTTGATTGATATGAGGAAGGTTATTGTGGATTGGATTGATAATAACCCTAGACTTTCACTAGATAATGATATTCTAGTACTAGATGGGGAGCCACTTAGTAGTAAGATTACAGAGAAGGCCCTTAATATGGTGGAATATGGAAATGATCCAGAGCCCCTGATTAAATTCCTTACTCTGGTTCGTGAAAATCCATCATATACAGCACAGCAGGAGCTTCTTCTTTTCTGTGTTGGAAATGGGTTTATGATTGATGAAAATGGTCACATTGTGGCATACAAGTCGGTGAAGGGAGATTATACCGATGTTTATTCGGGCACAGTTGACAATTCAGTAGGCGCAGAGCCGGAAATGCCACGTAGGGATGTCGATGATCGCAGAAATGTAACTTGTTCAAGGGGTTTGCACTTCGCATCGTTTGGATATGCATCTACTTGGACAGGGCCTATTGATGGGGATAATCTTAGGCTCATGGTTATGACTGTAAATCCAAGGGATGTTGTAAGTATCCCCGATGACTATTCAAACGAAAAGGGTAGATGTTGTAAATATAAGGTAGTGTCTGAAATTGTGACCAACACACCACTCCCCCAGCGGGGAGTATATACTACCGAACAGCTAAAGAATCCCCCGGGCTCTGAGTCGGCTTATACAGACCCATACCTAGACCCCTGGTCACTACCGGATCAACCGGATGATCTGTATGAAGATGAAGAGGAATATCTGGAAGAAGAAACGACATATGATGTCATGGGTGTTGACGATATCATTGAAGATTTTGATTTTGGGGTTCATGATGTAACTGGTTATTCTAATATTGATGCGGATTATATTCTAGTAATCCCAGATATTGATGCTGTTTATAGATTCACTGGAAATTCTGCATATCAGGATGCATGTGACCGGATGCTTTCATTGAGTGATTTTACTTTTATGAGTGAATTTGGACATGGTGATGCTCATCGTCTCCCAGGAGCCCATAATATGTGGATTGTAGTGGATGGGGACAGGGGCATA
>SKHL01000317.1 GCA_007116995.1 Limnochordia bacterium | reverse complement strand
ATTAGAGAACGCATCAGCAGATGAAGCAGCGATGTGGTTTCTGAATAACTATCGTGATATATGGACAGAATGGGTTTTTGCACCAGAAGTAGCTGATAGAGTTACGGAAGCTTTAGCACAACAATAACTGAAGGTAGGGGACAAACCGCCTTTCCTCTGAAGGGAAGTCCACACTTTTATCTTCATTTTCGTTTTTTTAAAGCTTTGAGTTAACCACCCGGGCTGTCTATATGCTCGGGTGATTTGTAAGGAGATGATCCACAACGTGAGTAAAACAGCTGAACCGAAAAATGCTATTGAGGTAACGAATCTTTGGAAGGTATTCACGAGTGATGCACGCCAAATTGATTTTGAAGACAAACAGAAACTGCAAGAATTAGAAGACTCAGATGAAGATACTGTGGCTGTTCGAGATATAAGCTTTTCCGTCCAGAAAGAAGAAGTCTTTGTTGTCATGGGGCTTTCTGGCAGTGGGAAATCAACGCTTATTCGGTGTCTGCTACGACTAGCCGAACCATCTTCGGGTAAAATCAATATTAATGGTTGGGATGTCTGCAATTTAGATGCGGAGCAGCTGACCGAGTTTCGCCGCAAAGAGGCGGCCATGGTATTCCAACACTATGGCTTATTACCGCACCGCAATGTATTGGATAATGTGGCCTTTGGCTTGAAATTGCAAGGCATAGAAAAAAAAGAACGCTATGAACGAGCGATGCATTGGATCGAGCGTGTCGGCTTGACAGGATTTGAACACTACTATCCCGCACATTTAAGTGGTGGCATGCAGCAGCGTGTTGGGATAGCCCGAGCCCTAATCTGTAATCCTCCGGTGCTCCTAATGGATGAGCCATTTAGTGGACTTGACCCACTGATTCGGCGTGAAATGCAAGATGAATTAGTTGAGATTCAAGATCGCGTGAAAACAACCATTTTTTTCGTCACCCATGATTTAGATGAAGGTATGCGGCTAGGCAATCGTATGGCAGTGATGCGCAAAGGACGTTTTGTCCAAGTGGATACCCCAGACGAGATACTTGCCGATCCGGCTGATGAGTATGTTGCCAGATTTGTCCAAGACAAACGCACCCAAATTGAAAAAGCAAATAAGAAAAAGACTACGACGAGTGCGTAGGCAGTGTAAGCTGTTCTATGCAGACTCGTCCAAGGTAGGAGAGTGATGTTTTTTGTTTCCAGAAAGATGGGAGTACCACGTCGCTGAACCAATAAACGATCTCATAAACTGGATGCTACACACATTCCAGGGGCTATTCGACGGGATTTCCTCCACAATCTTAACGCTGTTGCTCTTTTTGAATGAAGTGCTAACAGCACTTCCATGGTGGCTGTATATTGTGATCGTCTGTGTACTCGCCTGGGTTACAACCAAAAGCATTATTACAACGATCGTTCTAATGACCTTGCCATTGGTTATAGGTATGTTCGGACTCTGGGAGCTTGCGGTGGTCACGTTGTCGGTCATTTTGACAGCAGTGATTGTATCAATCGTCATAGGGATTCCAGTGGGAGTATTGATGGCCGAATCGAATTTCATTGCCGGTATAGTTAGACCCCTACTTGATTTAATGCAGACTATGCCAAGTTTCGTATATTTGATTCCAGCGCTGATGTTCTTTGGACTCGGTCGTGTACCCGCCGTACTAGCTACTATTATTTATAGTTTGCCGCCTGTGATTCGCTTGACGAATTTGGGTCTGAGACAAGTGTCTGACGACGTGCAGGAAGCAGCCACTTCCTATGGGGCGACACGCTGGCAACTATTAAAGGAAGTTCGGGTGCCGTTGGCCATTCCTTCGATTTTGGCCGGTGTAAACCAGACAACAATGATGGCATTAGCCATGGTTGTAATCGCTTCGATGATCGGTGGCGGCGGCTTGGGATATGAAGTGTTGCGCTCGATTAACCGGATTGATGTAGGTGCCGGTTTTGAGGCAGGAATAAGTGTCGTGATTTTAGCAGTGATTATTGACCGACTTACACAAGGTTTGGCTAAACGGTGGGAACCCCCAACGGTTTAAATGCCAACAACCCACCAGTGCACTAGCCTTTCCTCATATATTACTAGTCTGAAAAAGCCCCGACGATTCTTTGTAGCGGGGCTTTTTTCTTGTTCAGGGGTGACAATCTCTTTATTGAGAATGAGTCTGCAATATTCCCAACATTTCGGGCACCTGATCCAGGAGTTTGCGGCCCTAATGGCGAAACTTAATTATACGGCTTTTGTGTGCCCTAGTATTAGATGATAGGGCTGTGATCATTTGAAGGAGGGTAAGCGATATCTCGCGTAATCCATGAAAACCAATCCATATTCGAAAATTACCAAAGACATAGTTGGGTTATCCAGGCTATGCCAAAAAAATAGTAAAGTTGACTCATCGCTATATGTAAAGTACGATGTAAAACGAGGACTCCGAGACCTTAGTGGTAAGGGTGTTTTAGCAGGCTTAACGAAGATTTCCGAGGTCTGTGCTACAAAAGTTAATGAAAAGGGAGAGACTGTTCCATGTGAGGGCAATCTCTACTATCGCGGAATTAATGTGAAAGATTTAGTCGATGGGTTTGTTGAGGAGGGGCGGTTTGGATTTGAAGAAACCACCTATCTCCTGTTGTTTGGTGATCTACCTACAGCAAATCAGCTAGAATCTTTTCAAGTACTATTAGCGAAGTATCGGACGCTTCCTACAGGATTTGTGCGCGACATCATTATGAAAGCACCCAGCCCAGATATGATGAATACCTTAGCACGCAGTGTTTTGACACTGTATTCCTATGATAATAAGGCCGATGATATCTCAGGTCCAAATGTGCTGAGACAGTGTTTGCAGATGATTGCATTGTTTCCCCTGTTGTCTGTGTATGGGTATCAAGCATATTCTCATTACCATGAGGAAAACAGTCTCTATATTCATAAACCATTACCAGAGTTATCAACAGCAGAGAACATACTAAGACTTTTGCGTTGCGACTTCACTTATTCTCCATTAGAGGCCCGGGTTTTAGATATAGCTTTAGTCTTGCACGCAGATCATGGTGGAGGAAATAACTCGGCCTTTACAACCCATGTTGTCTCTTCTACAGGTACAGATACTTATTCCGCTATAGCCGCTGCTCTAGGAGCGTTAAAAGGCCCTCGCCATGGGGGAGCCAATATTAAGGTGGCGCAGATGTTCGAGGATATCAAGAATTCTGTACGCGATTGGACTGATGAAGATGAAGTGGCAGCGTATCTAGGAAAGCTATTGCACAAACAGGCATTTGATAAGTCTGGACTCATCTATGGTATGGGACATGCTGTGTATTCGGTATCGGATCCCCGTGCAGAGGTGTTTAAAGAATATGTTAAGCGCTTGTCGAAGGACAAAGGAAGAACAGATGAATTTGAGTTATATGCCTTGGTTGAGAGAATTGCTGCAAAGGTAATTGCAGAAGAGCGGAAAATTTATAAGGGCGTTTCTGCAAATGTGGATTTCTACGGTGGATTTGTCTATAGTATGTTAGGCTTACCGATGGAGTTGTATACACCTATTTTTGCCATAGCACGGATTTCAGGCTGGGCTGCACACCGCCTCGAGGAGCTTAGTAATGGGGGCAAGATTATTCGCCCGGCCTATAAAAGTGTACTAGGGCAACGACAATATTGCTCGTTATCCTCTCGTAAGGCGTGAGAAGTCCCTCATAGTCTAATAACCGTGGACAGAGCATCATTCCTATGGGTTAAACCGAATTTCATCGGTTCTCAGAGATTTCAGGGCGGGTCCTTCCATTATGTCTCCAGTATAGGAGAACCGCGAACCATGGCACGGACAATCCCATGATAGTTCTGCTTCGTTCCAAGCAAGATCACAGCCCATGTGCGTACATACAATGTTTACACTATGAAGTTTCCCGTGGGTATCCCGATATACCCCTATTTTTGTGCCTTCGTGGGCAATTATATCTGCTTGTCCAGGTGATAACTCTACTTCTTTTGGGTGAGTCTTAAGTTTATCGCCAATTAGATGCTTTGCTACGGTAATATTCGAGGTGGTAAAATTTTTAATCATCGGATCTACAACAAACCTGGCTGGATCATAGACTTTGGCCCAAGGGTTTTCCCCTTTTGTGATTAAGTCTGTCAGGATAAGGGCGGAGACGATGCCATTACTCATTCCCCATTTGCGAAACCCCGTAGCCACGTAAATATTAGGACTCTTGGCTGTAATTCGACCAATATAAGGCACCTCGTCTAGCGTAGTATAGTCTTGGGCCGACCAGCGAAAGGGTATATCGATAACCTCGTATGTCTGCTGCGCAAAGTCTATCAGATTTTTATAGTATTGGTTCGTATTTGAGTTTTGTCCCGTTTTATGTTTTTCACCTGCGATAATCACTAGCTCACCATCACCATAGGGAGTTGCGCGCAGAGATCGACTAGGATTCTCAGCGCTCAGGTACATTCCGCGAGGAAAGGATGAGCCTATCTGGAGACCGAGTGCATAGGATCGTTCTGGGTACATGCGCGCGAAATAATTGCCATGACTTCCATAGGCTGGAAAGTGAGACGCAATTATCATGTTGTCGGCCTTGACTTGTTTGCCATTTTCTGTGATTAAAGTACATGGATTGCCTTCGTGAAAATCAATAGCGCGGGTGTTTTCATAGATATAGCTATTGTCGTCTTGGATACGTTTCGCAAGCGCTAATATATATTTGCCTGGGTGAAACTGGGCTTGATTCACAAACCGCTCAGCTGCTTTAATCTCAAGGGGAAGTGGCAATTCTTTGATGTAGTCCGCTTCTATACCGAGATCTAAGGCAGCGGTTATTTCAGACTCAATCTGTTTAAGATAGCCATCTGATTGTGTATATATATAGGCTGGTTGACGAGAAAAATCACAATCAATTCCTATATCTAAAACTAGTTTGGCAATGAAGCCAATAGCCGATTGGTTCGCTTCAGCATACTGTTGGGCTTTTTCTCGACCCAAGTGTTTGATTAACTTGGCGTATATCAGGCCATGCTGGGAGGTTATCTTGGCTGTGGTATGCCCAGAGGTACCGTGTGCTAGTCTATTCGCTTCAATGATTGCAACTCTTTGTCCTGCTTGCTTTAGCAGATACGCACAGGTGCTTCCGACGATCCCACCCCCAACAATAACTGTATCCACAGTGATATCTTTATCTAGTGAGGGATATTCTGTCGTCCTAGTTGAGGCTATCCAGTATGGCTTTGGTCCATTTTGAAAGCCTATCTCTTTAGCGCTGATATTGTTTCTCATGATAGATTCTCCTAGCCTGTTCATTTTTGCTTATTATTAGCAAGGCGTAGCTAGTTTATGCTAATCTCCTTTGAGTCACACATCTCTTTTTGAAGAGTGCAGAGTTCAAGGTTTTTGGAAATATCTCTTGTTAAGCAGGAATTACCAGGATAGATGAGGAAAAATGCACTTGTTAGATGTTAGCCATCCTATTCGGATTGCTTTCTTAGTCAAGGGAGTTGAGTTGCTCATGTTCACAGATATGCACTTGGTTTTTCTGATCCTTATTGTAACTACAGGATGTTTTTTAGTGCCACGGTTTCGTTCGGATTTGGTTGCCTTGGCATCATTACTAGCTCTGTATCTTACCGGTTTGTTATCTGTCGAGGAAACATTCTCTGGATTTGCTAACAGTGTTGTGATAATGATAGCAGCCCTCTTTGTCGTGGGAGAAGGGGTGTTTCAGACAGGATTAGCTGAACGAGCAGGGAGTACGCTTGTGAAATACACCGGGAAAAATGAATTTCGGTTAACTGTGCTAATGATGTTATTGGTAGCTGTGTTAAGTGGCTTTATGAGTAATACAGGCACTGTTGCCATTCTTCTTCCAGTGATAGTTAGTCTCTGTAAACAGATGCATATCCACCCCGGTAAGCTACTAATGCCATTAGCCTTTACTAGTAGTATGGGCGGAACGTTAACACTAATAGGGACAGCACCTAACCTTATTGCCAGCCAGAGGTTAGTTGATTATGGATATGAGGGTCTAAGCTTCTTCTCCTTTACTTTAATCGGGAGTATTGTTTTAGTGGTGGGGATTATTTATTTGTGGTTTATTGGTCGGAGAATGCTAGACAAACCGCTTAAGACTAGTAACGATGGGAAAGAGTTGGTTAGCACCGACTTACTGAAAGAATATAATATTGACCATTGTATTAATAGCATAGAGGTGCCAGCAGCAAGTGATGTAGTAGGGAGGACGTTGAAAGAGTTATGCTGGGCTTCATTGTATGATGTAACTGTTTTAGAAGTTATCAAAACCAAGCCTAGAAGACGTTTTCCATTTTCTGTGGGTACTATGCCCCGACGCTTTTCTGTGGGTGCAGATTACTCTTTAGATGCTGAGGACAGATTAATCGTTTATAGTGAGAAGCAAGGGTTGAATAAGCTTGCTAAAGAAACTGGAGTTGGCGTAGCTGATTCCAAAACTCTAGCGGGATTAAGATTACAAGAGGCTCAGCTAGCCGAGGTTATATTGACACCCCAGTCGCAACTGATTAACCAGACAATAAGAGAAGCCCATTTTAGGGACAAATATGATCTTACTATTCTTGCGCTTAAGCATCAATATAAAGATGCGCGGCGTCCTACCCAAGATGACAAGCTTCTATACGGGGACACCATGCTTGTTCATGGTAAATGGAAGGACATTAACTTACTACACCAAGAACGAGATGATGCAGTGGTCCTAAGCCATGTGGAAGAACCCCCAGTCACCCCCGAGCACTCCGTTCGTTCTATCATTGCTGGGGCAATTCTGGTATTGATGGTGTTTTTGATGATCTTGGAGTTGGTTCCGGCTGTAATTTCTGTGGTAATTGCAGCTATGTTGATGGTGCTAACCCGATGTGTAAGACATGCCGATCATGCGTACCGCTCTGTAAATTGGCACACAATTGTGCTGATTGCATGTATGCTTCCGATGGCAACGGCCTTAGAAAAGACTGGGGGAATCGAGTTTATTTCGGAAGGATTAGTCCAGACACTAGGCGGTTTGGGGCCTATAGCTGTAATGGCAGGTCTGTATGGGATTACTTCTATATTTAGCCAGTTTATCAGTAATACTGCAACAGCAGTGTTATTGTATCCTGTGGCCATCCTAACAGCACAGCAATTAGGGGTCAATCCTACTCCGATGGTTATGGCGGTTGCCTTCTCTGCTAGTATGGCCTTTGCAACGCCAGTAGCCACACCACCGAATGCTATGGTTATGGCTGCAGGTAGATACTCCTTTCTTGATTTTTTGCGAGTAGGTATGCCTATCCAGATTCTGATCGCTGTGTGTATCCTGCTGCTTCTGCCGTTGTTTTTGGGATTTTAAATTAGACCGTTAGAATGTGTTTAGCATAATAACTCCTGATACAATAGCATTATAGGCCATGTGACAGAGAATCGGAACATACAGGGACTGCGTTTTAATATAAATCCAGGATAAGATAACTGAGAAGAAAACTGTTCCCAACAGGTTTGGAAGGTGCAGAAAACCGAAGAAAAGTGAGGATATAACGATGGCCCAAGGAATACCGAACTTAACCGAACACCGATTTAGGATTATTCCTCTAAACAAGATTTCTTCATAAACAGGTATCACCACAACTATGAATACACCCGTAAAGATCGTTGCTGCTATAGCGTAATCGGTACTCTGTGAGGTATACACACTAGGAATGGATGGTAGGTTCTCTAAATACGATATGAGCCCAGGTGATAGTGAAAGAATAAGATCTGACGATAATGGAACCAAGAACAGAGCCGATATAAACAGGGGAATACTATAGAGCGTAAATAACCACGCTTTAAATGAACAAGGAATGTAACCTAGCATTTCTGAAAAGGTAATGCGGGACCGATCTAGAATGTAGGCAATTACGCTAAACCAAAACAAGGAGATGGATGCTCGTTGCATAAGCCCAACGGCTGGACTAGAACTAGGCAAGGATAAAACGTTTACGGCCATGTCCCTAACAAATCCTGAAAGAACAAATGACAACGGAAAGCATAATAATAATCCTCTGATTTGGACAATTTTCCCGCTTACTGAACTCTGGTATGAAATGTGTTCTCTTGCCACTAGATCACCCGACCGCCAATCGATATTGTTCACTAACCATTCTCCCACACCAACAAGTAGAGCAGTTCCTGCTAGGATAAGGCCTTTTAGAAAGGAACTTTCGATACTGAGTACAGTGAGAATATACCAAATTAGCTGGTATAATATCATTCCAAGCAGAAAATCTCGAAGAGTGATCTCTGCCAGTAATTTTCTTAACATAGTTGACATCTCCTGTCCTTGCTGTTAGTTAAGAGAGGGGTAAGGCTTATTTAGCTTAGGTGTACAACGCTAGTTATTGTTAAAAGCGGCATGGTATCTATCATTGACCGCTGCATAGGAGTTAATAGCATACTTTAACCCATCATTAATAAGCGTTGAAGTACTCCGCCCAGTTAGTGATTTTACCGTTGCATTGATGACATTGGACACAATAAACTCCTTCCAAAATCCCCCACTAATACTTACTAGATCATCAGCGGTAAGTTCGATCAACTCACATTGTTGCAATTTTCCAAATTTTATAATCGTAATGCCTCCTTATACTTTTCGTTATTTTTATTGCCTGCCCCTCTCGTAGTTCCAAAGGTACCATGTTTCAGCCTATTTGAGTAGAGTGATCTTTTATCACTACAATACAGCAACAGCAATGATAATGGGGTATTTCCCTTGCTGCTGATAGGGTCGAAAAACTAAGCCCTGTTGCTGATAAAAGGTAACCTGGCTAAAGGAATCAAAAAGATCTCGGAATTCTTGTTCTGTCAGTTGAAAGCGATGAAATCTTTGTCTGCTGGGAAATTGCCTGCCAGCTCCTAGTGGTGTGGAAATAACTAGAGTTCCGCCTGGGTTTAGTAGAGTCTGTAGATTGCATAAAAAAGCTTGATCATCAGCTAGATGCTCTAAGGTCTCAAAACTGAGAATGCTGTCAAACTTACCGTGTTCGTCCACGAGCTTAGGGTCAAGAGCATTTGCTATATGATAGTTACAGCGTGGGTGATCATAGGTTTTTTTTGCATAGCTAATTGTGTCTGGATCACAATCAACGCCTACAACCTGTGAGACTGTTTTTTTGCAGTATTTTGCAGCGAGAAAGCTGCCATATCCCACACCACAGGCGATATCAAGTACACGACCATGGATATGACTGACAGCAAAGTGATACCGCCCGATATGCTCAAGTAACAAGCTATTGAGGCAATTCATTTTCTCAGGTATGACACGTTCATCGGTTAGGTCTATTTCGATCACCTTTATTCTCCCAGGTATTGTTGACGCCAAAGCCAAATTCTTGGAACGTAATGTTAGGATATTTATCGATGCAACGCCGAATCTCCCACTCTGAAGAAAATAAGGCTACAGTTTGGTTATTCCCATCTTTGACCTCCATCACCCCGGATGGCCAGGAAATCTTAGCAAGTTCCTGGAGATCTGCGTTAATTCGTCGTGCGCCAGTATACGGTAGATACTCGATCTCGACCTCTACATTATATTCCGTTTTTAACCGGGCTTCCACTACCTCAAACTGTAGTTTTCCCACAGCAGCCAAGAGAGGATGTATCTGTGAATCATCCAGGGCGAATAAACGTTGGATAGCGCCTTCCTTCACGAGCTGTTCAATACCCTTATGAAATTGTTTATGCTTGGCCGTATCCTTATTACGAATTAATGCAAAGAATTCAGGTTCGAAACTGGGCAGTGGTAGGAAAGAAGCGAGCTTCCCTGTAGACAAACTATCTCCAATGGTAAAGAGACCGGGGTTAGCTAGGCCCAGAACATCACCAGGAAAGGCTTCTTCTAGTGAAGACCGACCTTGGGCGAATAGCTGGTATGGTCGGGTCAACCGTACATTTCGGCCTAGTCTAGGGTGGCTAACTACCATATCTTTCTGAAATCGCCCTGAACATATTCGCATAAAGGCGATACTGTCTCTGTGTTTAGGGTTCATATTTGCCTGAATCTTAAAGACAAAACCAGAGAAATCCTCCTGTTCTGGGATGGCTAAATCTCCATCTACTAGCTGGCGGGGCTGGGGTGGTGGTGCTAGTTGGATCAGCGCATCTAAAAAGGGCTCCACACCGAAATTATTCAGGGCACTACCGAAATATACTGGGGTCATATCTCCAGCTAAATACTGTTTTTCATCAAAGGATGTACCCGCGATGGATAGTAACTCTACGTCCTCCCGTAGTGCACTGTGGGCTTCCTTACCTAGTAGTTGTAGCAGTGCAAGATCATCTACATCACTAACAGTCACAGGGGCTTTGCGCTGACCGTGTTCAGTGCGATTAAAGCGAAGCACTTGATCTTTTTGTAAATCATATACCCCTTGAAATGTGGGTCCATCTCCAATCGGCCAATTAATGGCTACGGCTGGAATCCCGAGGATTTTCTCGATCTCGTCCAGGAGCTGTAACGGCTCTCTTGCGACGTGATCCATCTTATTAATAAATGTTAAAATAGGAATATGCCGCATCCTGCAAACCTCAAACAGTTTTTTCGTTTGGGCCTCAATCCCCTTAGCAGCGTCTAGTACCATTACGGCACTGTCTACAGCCATTAGTGTTCGATAGGTATCTTCACTAAAGTCTTGGTGACCCGGTGTATCTAGTAAGTTGACATAGCAGTTGTTATATTGAAATTGCAATACAGTAGAAGTAATAGATATTCCTCGCTCTTGCTCAATGGACATCCAATCAGATGTGGCATGTCGTTGGCTCTTACGGCCACGCACAGCCCCAGCTAGGTCCACTGCATTAGAGTATAGAAGTAGTTTTTCTGTCAGGGTGGTTTTCCCCGCGTCGGGGTGAGATATAATGGCAAAGGTGCGCCGTTTCGCTACCTCTTTCTGAAGCTGGGTTGGGTTTTGGTTCTTGAGTGGCTGAATCAATTATGTTTCCTCCCATGTGAAACAATTCCGAAGGTATTTGGTGCTATAACGTCTCATCGTTTGCTTCATTGTAATTCTTGTTAATTATAGCATAAAGAATCGCTAGGTTGTAGTTTTTTATCATGTCCGATGGGTCAGCTTGTTTGACGGAAGTAGCAATAAATGGTATGATAAACAAAAAGTAGGGGTGAGATAAGGATGCAATTTACATTAAAGTTAGGGGCTAAAGCGCCAGAGTTTCAATTACCAGCTACGGATGGAAAGCAATACACGCTGCAAGATTTCTCTGATGCCAAAGTGCTAGTTGTATTTTTTACTTGTAACCATTGTCCATTTGTAACCGGATCCGATGAGGTGACACGAAAAACAGCAGAGAAATATAGAGATCAGGGTGTTGTTTTTGTGGGAATTAATTCAAACAGCGAAGCGATACATTCTGATGATTCCTTTGCCGATATGGTCATTCGCATGAAGGAGCAACGCTTTCCTTGGGTGTATTTACGAGATCAATCCCAAGATGTGGCCTTGGCTTATGGTGCATTGCGGACTCCCCATTTTTATGTGTTTGATCAGAATCGCAAACTGATATACACTGGTCGTGGGGTCGATAATCCCCGGGATGTAAGCAAAGCAAAAACCAATGATCTGGACAATGCGTTAAGCCAACATCTAGCGGGAGAACCCGTTGTTACACCGTTAACCAATCCCATTGGCTGTAATGTTAAGTGGATAGGGAAAGATGCTCACTGGATGCCAGCAGAGGCTTGTGACTTAGTCTAGCAATGGGCTATATGGTTTGGCTGAAGAACCGGTAGCAAAGGAGTATTCTAATGGATCAGAATCAAGTTCGGCACATGGTAATTTTTAAGCTAAAACATAGGCCAGGAAGCGAACGCGCGCTCCAGTTTTTAGCCGATGGGCAACGGATCCTGACTGCAATTCCAGGAGTAGAGAACTTTCAGGTTTATGATCAAGTAAGCAAAAAAAACAATTACGACTATGGCTTTAGTATGGACTTTGCTAACCAAACAGTCTATGATGGATATAATCTGCATTCTGATCATGTAGACTTTGTGGAACAGCGATGGAAGCAGGAAGTGGAAGATTTTCTGGAGATCGATTTTCGAGATCGTTAAAAGGGAAGTAAAATCGTTAAGTATAGCTGAATACTTGTATTATTTAAGCCATTATTCATCCTCCACCTAGAATTTTGTGATACGAGTACAGTGGTTACTAACGGGGGGATGCGAATAATGGCTTATCGTTCTGTTTCTAGTGGATTGCCTAGCTTAGATAAACTACTGCAATCGCTAAGGCTAGGGGATAATGTTGTCTGGCAGGTTACGGATCTTGCTCAATATAGGTTTTTCGCCCAAGCGTTAGCTGATGAAGCGATCAGGCAAGATTCTAAGTGCATTTATCTGCGATTTGCTCCTCACGCTGCCATTTTAGAGCAAGAATCCTGTGTCGTTCATCAAATTGACCCTAGTAGAGGTTTTGATGCGTTTACTGGTAACGTGTATGAGATTATTGAGTCCTATGGAGTTGGCGCATATTATGTCTTAGATAATCTATCTGCTCTTGTGAATAACTGGGCTACAGACGAGTTGGTGGCCAATTTCTTTCAAGTAACCTGTCCATTTTTAAGAGACTTAGAAACAGTGGCTTATTTTGCTTTATATCGTCACCAGCATGACACTGGTGCCGTCGGAAGGATTCGTGATACTACCCAACTATTCCTTGATGTGTTTCAGATCGACGAGAAGTCCTATTTGCAACCGATTAAGGTGTGGGATCGGTATACGCCAACCATGTTTCTTCCACATTTAATCAGTAGTGGTGAGTGGAAGTTCCTTGCTCAAAGTGATCAGGCTAGTACGGTATGTCTCTTAGCTAGAGAACGTCCAATCCAGCATCGACGTTCTACATTAGCTCCTTGGGATAATGTATATGAGAGATTATTAGAAGCTTTATTACGAGAGGATTATTGTGAGGATTTACCTGATGTTATTAGGCTTAAAAGAGAGCTTTGCCAGATGATTATCGGATCACATCCGAAAATGGAAGCTCTAGCAAATAAACATTTTACTGTGCCGGACCTACTGCAAATTCGGGATAGGATGATAGGTTCAGGGCAAATAGGTGGTAAAGCAGTGGGCATGCTTTTGGCTCGGTGTATTCTAGCGGATTCACATGAAATGGACATTAAAGAGATTTTAGAGCCGCACGATTCCTTCTATATTGGTTCTAATGTTTATTTTAGTTTTCTAGTTCAGAATGAACTATATCGAGTCAAGAACCAGTTGTCCCGGGCTGGACAGGTCTCTTTAGCTAGATTTCGTGAAATAGAAGAATATTTCCTTGCTGCTACTTTTGCTCCTGAAATCATCAGCCAGCTTCAGGATATGCTTGACTATTTCGGCCAAGCGCCAATTATCATTCGCTCCAGCAGCTTGCTAGAGGACAGTTTTGGTAATGCATTTGCTGGTAAGTATAGGAGTGTGTTTTGTCCAAACCAAGGTTCACCAAGTATGCGCCTAGAAAGACTGCTAGAAGCAGTCAAACTTGTTTATGCTAGTTCCTTAAATACGCATGCTCTTGCTTACCGTAAGCAAAGAAATCTGATAGATCGCAATGAGCAAATGGCAATATTAGTACAAAGGGTATCCGGTGTACCCTATAAGAAATACTTCTTTCCGGCAGTTGGTGGTGTAGCCTTTTCTAGGAATCTATTCTCTTGGAGTAAGCAAATTAACCCAAATAAGGGCTTGGTACGATTAGTGTTCGGTCTCGGGACAAGGGCTGTTGACCGTGTAGGCGATGATTTTCCTAGGATGTTTGCCATTAGTCATCCATTACTAAGACCTGAGGCACCGAACAAAATATACAAGTATTCACAATACAAGGTTGATGTTCTAGACCTAGAGCTCAATAAGCTTACTACAGTACCGTTTAATAAATTAACAGCGAATCGTGACTATCCAAATCTGCACCAGTTCGTCTCAGTAGCTCATTATGATTATTTAGACGATGATAGTCCGTGGCTATGTAAGGACAAGGATTCTACTATCCTGCTTACGTTTAATCCTTTATTAGATAGAACAAGATTTGTGTCAATCTTGGATACTATACTAACTAGATTAGAAGAGGTTTATGGGTTGCCGGTAGATATTGAATTTACATTGAATACGACCCATGATAATCAATTGCGATTAAACCTAGTGCAGTGTCGTCCAATGTGGCTTCCTCAGAATGAAGTGCAAATCTCGATAGAGGATAATCTTACTCAAGGACAGATTCTGTTCCAATCAGACCAGGCCATTCGGGGAGGTTTTGTTTCAAATATCACGTATATCGTCTATGTTAATCCACGCCAGTATAGAACGATTCCTCGCGTGAGAAGACGGATGCTTGGACAGATAGTTGGAGCGATAAATAACAGTACCAAACTAAAGAAGGGTAATATTGTCTTGATAGGACCAGGACGATGGGGAAGTAGTAATATTGATTTAGGTGTTCAAGTTGGGTATGCTGACATTAACAATGCATCAGTTTTAGTTGAAATAGCGTTAGTTGAAGATGGACACCGACCAGAGGTTTCTTATGGAACGCATTTTTTCCAAGATTTAGTCGAAGCTGAAATAATCTATTTGCCTGTTTGTCCAGGGGAGCAAAATCACTATCTTGACGAGGAATATTTGGATAAAGCCAAGAATAGTCTATCACGAGTATTTCCGGAGTTTAGTGATTATGAAAATGAGATCAAACTAATCAATACGACTGAATGTAATAATCAATGTTTTGCCGAGCTTGCTGCGGATCCTATCAGCCGAAAAGCTGTTTGTTATATGAAAGAATAAGGTTTTACCCTTTGAGAAGGGCATATTTGTCTTTAGAATTCCGTAGTCTGCGCCTGAAGACCACGGAACGACGAGGACTATATGTCCTTCTTACGTATGAAGCTATACTAGAAGCCAGGCTTGAGGTACACTAGCTAACATAGGGGTTCTAGATTGACCTCGAAATAATAATGTCAAGCAATGGAGAATCTGGTACAATTAGCATAAAAGTGGCCCGATATCAAGAGGTGATAGGACATGAATAAGAAATATATGATGAAACTGCGAGAGATATTCGAGAAGAGAATTAATCGAGATATTCAGGGAGTCGTTAAAGTTGGACAAGATCAAAACCCCCATATTTATCAGGAGCTTGAGGAATATGTAGTCACAAGGGAATTAACTCGTCATTTTGCACAATTTTTTGCTGCTTATCAGCGTGGACTCCATGATCATACGGACAAGATGGGGGTTTGGATATCTGGATTCTTTGGTAGTGGTAAATCCCACTTTTTAAAACTTATCTCCTACCTTCTGGCTAATAAGGATGTAGCAGGGCGCAGAGCAGTTTCTTACTTTGATACGAAGATGAAGGAATCGCCTATACTAGCAGATATTAACCAAGCAGGAGCTGTCAGTACGGACGTAATACTATTTAACATCGAGTCTAAATCGGATTCAGACACCAAAGATAAAGAGTCTATTGCTAAAGTGTTTAACAAGGTGTTCAATGAGATGCAAGGGTTTTGTGGTAGTCTGCCTTGGTTAGCAGAATTAGAACGGCAACTGTCTCGGGATGGTACCTACGATAGCTTTAAGCAGAAGTTCCACGAGCTATCCCGAGAGAACTGGGCAGAAGTCCGAGAAGGTTTTTATTTCCATGAGGACCATATCATCCAGGCACTGACCGAAACCACAAAAATGAGCCTGGACTCTGCTAGAAATTGGTTTGAAAAGGCTGAGAGAAACTACAGTTTAAGTGTGGAGAAGTTTGTCACACAGGTGCAGAATTACATTGAGTCAAAAGGGGCTAATCATCATGTAGTCTTTCTCGTAGATGAAATGGGACAATATATCGCTGATGATGTAGGACTAATGCTGAATCTGCAAACGGTTGTGGAGGATCTAGGCACCTATTGTGATGGCAAAGCGTGGGTACTCGTCACTTCCCAGCAGGATATTGATGCTATTACTAGAGTGAAAGGAAATGATTTTTCCAAGATCCAAGGGCGCTTTAACACGAGGATTAGTTTATCCAGCGCAGATGTGGGTGAGGTTATCAAAAAACGCATCTTGGAAAAGAACGATGTAGCCAAGGAGACGCTAGGGTTACTATATCAAGATAAAGAAGCCATTATTCGCAACTTGATTACATTTTCTGCCGATACAGCTCAGATGAAACCCTATCAATCGGCGCAGGAATTTGTGGATGTGTATCCATTCGTACCCTACTATTTTAACTTGTTGCAGTCTGTATTTACAGCCATTAGGATACATGGGTCTAGTGGGAAACATATCTCAGAAGGTGAGCGCTCCCTGTTAAGCGCATTCCAAGAATCGGTCGTGACCCTAATGGATCACAAAGTCGGAACCTTAATTCCTTTTTACACGTTTTACGATACGATTGTAGATTTTCTTGAGCATGATATCAAAACGTTGATTATGCATGCCGAGTCGAATCAAGAGCTAACCAAATTTGATGTATCCGTGCTGAAGATCCTGTTCATGATCAAGTGGGTTAAGGAAGTTCCAGCGAAGGTTGAGAATATCACGTGCTTAATGATCGACCATATCGATCAAGAAATAATTGATTTGAAGCACGAGATTGAGGCCTCGTTAAAGCGATTGATTAAGGAGACGTTAGTTCACAAAAATGGCGAGGAGTATATATTTCTAACCCATGAAGAACAGGATGTAAACAGGGAAATCCAGCATATGCCCGTGGACATGGGTGAAGTGATTTCAAAACTAGGTGAAGAGATATTTAATGGAATATATAAAGATAAACGCTTCCGATATAGCAACCGATATCGTTTTGACTTTAATAAGGTCATAGATAACCTGTTTCTATCAGGACCAAGATATGAGCTGGGTATGCGAATCATCACACCCTATTATGATTCCAGAGTAGATCTTAGTGATAATGAGCTAAAGATGATGTCTGGAAAAGAAACCGATCTAATCGTGCGGCTTCCTGCCGATGTTACATTACTTCAAGAGATTGAAGAAGTTGAAAAGATTAATGCCTATCTGATTCAAAGAGGAGGAAGAGCGTCTACAGATGTAATCGAAGAGATTAAGGTCAGAAAATCTCGGGAGGTGAGTGCTCGCAAGGAACGAATTCAGTCATTGACTCAAATAGCATTGCGAGATGGGGAGCTATTTGTGAATAACCAGAAGCTAGACGTTAAGTCTAAGAACCCTGTAGAGCGTCTAAATCAGGGATTACGCGCCTTGGTTGACGATAATTATAAGAAGCTTAACTATATAACCCTATTCATTGAGAAACAAAAGGATCTAGAGGAAATTGTGGCTAATCCTGTTGTGCAGGAGCATCTGTTTGATCCAGGACAGCCGAATGCCTTGGCCTTAGCTGAAGTGGACCAATACATGGAACGAAATGCCCAAGACCATAGGCCGGTGACTATGAAAAAACTGTTGGACGTATTCGCTAATAAGCCTTGGGGTTGGTTATCTGATGATATTCGTGGGTTAATACTACGGCTTTTTCAAGCCGAGGAAATCGGACTCCAGCTCGGGAGCGAATATTTGTCTATAAGAGATAAGAATATCTTGCGATACTTGACAAAGCGGGAGTACCTAGAACGAGTTTTAGTGAAAAAGCGCATACAGACTCCAGACCATCATCTAAGTAACGCTAAGAATTTCGTACGGGATCTATTTAATCAATCCTCGTTGCCAATAGATGAAGATGGTTTAATGAAGCGTGTTAAGGAGCTCTTTATCAATGAAATTTCTCTCATTATTAGTCTATTAGCGCACTATGAAGATGGGAGCTATCCGGGACGGCCAATCCTTGTCACAGGAAAAGAACTACTAACAAAGGCTATGGATGCCCAAGACCCGATGAGTTTTTTTGCAGAACTATACCAAAAGCGCGAGCAGTTTTTTGACTATAGTGACGACGGCTTCGATGTGAAGAAGTTTTTT
>SKHL01000226.1 GCA_007116995.1 Limnochordia bacterium | reverse complement strand
TGACGCTCTACCAATTGAGCTACTACCGCAAAAAAGAAGTATGGTGGGCGAAACAGGGCTCGAACCTGTGACCCCCTGCTTGTAAGGCAGGTGCTCTCCCAGCTGAGCTATTCGCCCATATCCATTCAAGGGTTAGTATGTCCCTAGACAATTTTAAATTATACCAGGCAGATTTGAAAAAGTCAACAGCCTTTTTTGCTTTTTTCTCCATCCCTTGTTGCCAGTGAATCGGTTTCCATATATAATATATACGTACTGGCATAAATGTTATTTTCTACCAGTATTGACTCAGCAATATCGGTAGGTTTTAACCTGTTCATGGTATATTTTAAAGGGGGAGACACGAAATGGATTTTTTACGTAGAAGTGCTGTACTAATTGGAGTCTTACTGCTAGCCCTAATTTTCTTGGGCGGGACAGGTCTAGCTAAACAGTGGATTGTCACTACAGGGCAATCCAATAGTGCTTTTGAGTATGCGAAGGGCTATGTAAATAACCAGGTAGCATATCAGTATGGCGGCCGACTCACTGTAGAAGAGTACAAAAATGCCTTAGCCGAGGGCAAAGAGCCAGGTCAGGACATCGGTGTTGATTCCTCGGCTGTAGTTCTTAATGCCTACCGGAGCATCTTACCAGACATCCGATTTTGGACTAATGCGCACCAAAATCGTACCTATAGTGATGTAAGTAGTTCCACTCTTTATCATTGGAACCGTAAACCTTTAGCTAAACACCAGCTCGTCCCAGGAGATTTAGTATTTTTTAAAACCACCGGGGGAAATATTATGGGTGTCGGTCTATTCTCTCACTTTCAAGGCAACGTGATTCACTTTATTGTAGCCTCAGCCAATGCCGGCCAGGTAGTCCTGACCAACGTAGATACCAATGGTTCCTATTGGCACAATCATTTCGCTGGTTTTGGACGCTTGCAGTACACTCTACTCCCTTAAGGGTTAAACACTCATGTAATGGAACTAACTCGATAAAGAAAGGACTAACACTATGCGTAAGTATTTAGCGATCACCTTAAATAGTATGGCCACTGGTCTTTTTGCTTCCTTAATTATAGGGGTCATTCTTGAACAATTGGGTATTTTATTCTCCTTCCCGTTTCTAATTATTATTGGTACTGTGGCTAAGATGCTAATGGGTCCAGCCATTGGAGTCGCGGTGGCATTTGGTTTAAAAGCACCACCTTTAGTGATGGTAGCAGCTAGTATTGCTGGAGCACTGGGTGCGGGCACATTTCTGATCACTGAGGGATTGGTTCAAGCTCGAATCGGTGAACCGGTAGGTGCCTTTGTAGCTAGTGTATTGGCCATTGAAGCAGGTCGACGTATTGCTGGAAAGACTCCAATTGATATTTTGGCTCTACCAGCTCTCACCATCATTGTAGGAGGGATTGCTGGGCAATCCATTGCACCAGTGATGTCTGCCTTAATGGCTGCCCTGGGTGCCTTTATTAATGAAGCTACCCTGTTACATCCATTTCCAATGGGAATCATTGTAGCTACCGCTATGGGAATGCTATTGACTTTGCCCATATCCAGCGCAGCTATTGCCATTTCTTTGGGATTAAGCGGTTTAGCAGCTGGTGCGGCTACGGTTGGATGTGCGTCCCAAATGATCGGATTTGCTGTTAGTAGCTTTAAAGATAACCGCTGGAGCGGTTTATTAGCCCAAGGGGTAGGAACTTCCATGCTCCAGATTCCAAACATCGTTAATAATCCACGTATCTGGATTCCCCCAATCCTTACATCGGCCATTTTGGGACCAGTGTCTACGATTCTACTTAGAATGGAGAATATTCCCGTCGGTGCGGGAATGGGCACTAGTGGATTCGTAGGGCAAATTGGAACAATTGCAGCTATGGGCACAGGAGCTTGGCCTAGTATCGTTTTACTACACTTTCTATTGCCAGCATTACTAACTACAGCCTTTACTTTTCTCCTCATCCGCATAGACTGGATCAAGCCAGGCGATATGAGATTAAAAGTGTAGTGTAAAAAGAAGGAGTTTCCGTATTAAATCCGAAATAGCATAATAACTTAAACTTCGGAGGGGATTCTATGAAACTGTACCAAGGTATACTCGTCTCTAGTCTCCTAGTTTTACTGATGACTTCCTTTGTTGCTGCCCAGCCTAAATCTATTGCCATTGATGTTCCTGGAACCGACGTGCACTTTTTCTCATTACGCTATGAGGGCGATACACCACCCTATCAAAAGGCCAATGAGATTTGGGAACGCTTAAACTCCGTCTTGCTTAGCTGGGTAGATCAAGGTCAAGATCCGACCATGCTAACAAGCGCCATGGTTAGTACAGGGCTGACGTCAGATGGAAGTATGGCCGTATTTCTGAAAGATACTTACATCATTACTGTCGATGAGTTTCACGCAACAATTAATCGCGCGACACCAGAGCAGTTAGCAGAAATGTGGGCGAATAACCTACGCAAAGGTATTACGGTGTTTGTACAAACCAACGTGTTGCGTTAATTGTTCTACTAATGCGTAAGCATATAATCGAATACGTAAGTTAAAGGGGAGTAGTCATCTGTATAAAGCCAACAACGCGGCCTAGTAAGCCTGGCTTATACCTTTGAGATCCAAAGGACGAGACTTTTAACATGATTGAGGTTGGGTATAATCATGTTAGGGGTCTCGTTTTTCTCATGATAACGAACAAGCCCGACTCAAGGAAGGGGACGTAACATTGAATTCGTGGATAGTTTATGTGTTATTCGCCGTGGGACTAATCTCGGTAATCAAAGGAGGCGACTGGTTAGTAGAAGCGGCCGTTTGGTTTGCTAAGATAATAGGAATACCCCAAATCATTGTAGGCGCAACAATTGTAAGCATAGGAACAACACTTCCAGAAACTATGATAGCCATCTTTGCCGCTATAGCCGGGAGTGGTGACATAGTAATAGGTACATCCCTAGGCAGTATCCTTTGCAACACCGGACTGGTATTAGGACTAAACAATTTGGTTCGGGCAACACGAATTACCCAAGTAGACACCTTGTTTAAAGTAGGTTCTATGGTCGGAGCACTAGTTCTGTTAGGACTATTGGGTATTGATGGTCGAATCTCTGGCTTTGATACGTTTATTTTACTTCTCTTACTAGTTGCGTATGTCGCATCCAATATCTGGACTAGTGCCAATGCCCATCATCATGAGAAACAGCCATATACAAGCAATCAGCTGCTATCGAATGTAATTCACTTCATTATAGGCCTAGTCTTAGTGATTATTGGTGCTCGTTTAATTCTCGACTCTGGAGTAATTATCGCCCGTAATCTCGGTGTTAGTGATGCTGTGATCGCGACTACTCTATTTGCTATTGGTAGTTCCTTGCCGGAACTGGTTACCTCAGTTACAGCTGTGCTTAAGGGGCACAATGGTCTTTCCTTTGGTAACATTCTCGGTGCAAACACCCTAAACGTGCTGATGGTTGTCGGTGTCAGTAGTGCCATTAGCCCTATATTCATCACTCGCGAGGTCTTATTGACCCAGATCCCAGTTGCCTTGTTATTAATGGGATTGTTAGTGGTCCCTTCTTTTTTTACAAAACAAATTACACGAGCCCAGGGTCTTGCCGCATTTTTAGTCTACACAGGCTACATCCTAGTATTAACGATTGGATAATATATACTAAAACTAGTTATCGCATGTATAATCGCTCCAGTTCTGGCAAAAACTGATTGTTAGAGTGAGGCGGTTTGCTATGACAAGGATAAATTTCCACAAACAGTTAAGCCAGAATCTAAAACTAATGAAACAGGAACTTCACAACACGGATGACTTAGTCATTCGTGAATTTACCATATCCATAAAAAACCATCCGGAACAAGAGGGAGCACTACTCTTCCTCGACGGCATGGCTTCAGGCGAGAAAATAAACTCCGAATTACTGCGCCCGATATTATTAGATGCCCGCCGTATTGATGAGCCTATCGATGCCAATTTGTTAATTTTCTTTCGCGAATCCCTGTTGCCAGCGGGTGAAGTTACACAAACCGATAACTTTGAGGAAGCATTACTGGCGATCATGTCCGACGAAGTCATCTTACTGATCGACGGCATCACCGAAACCCTAACCCTTGATACCTAGGGTTGGGAATCTAGGAGCATTGAAGCATCCTCAACGGAAGCGGT
This sequence comes from Limnochordia bacterium, assembly GCA_007116995.1. Lineage (GTDB taxonomy): Bacteria > Bacillota > Limnochordia > Darwinibacteriales > DTU012 > CSBR16-202. The sequence goes on along the minus strand of SKHL01000226.1, from coordinate 1,105 downwards.
TATTCGTGGGCCGAGAGATTCCTTTACCGAGGCCTTAAGAACGAATCTGATGCTAATCCGCCGGCGAATTCGCGACCCTAACTTAGTTTTTCGCCATTTGAAAGTGGGCCAACGAGCTCGTAATGACTTAGTAATCGCGTATATTGAGGGAATAACCAAACCTGAATTGCTCAAGGAGGTGGAAACCCGCCTTAAAGAAGTGGAGATAGATATTATCTTGGATTCCGGTTATATCGAGCAAATGATCGAAGATGTCTGGTGGTCACCATTTAACACCATACAGGATACAGAACGTCCAGACGAGATAGCTGCGGGATTAACCGAGGGCAGGGTAGCTATTTTAGTCGATAACTCGCCCTTTGCACTACTCGCCCCAGCAACATTTAACACCCAGATGTTATCTCCAGAAGACTACTATCTCCGCTGGCCTGTCGCTAATTTTGTGCGACTGCTACGGTTTATTGCATCATTTACCGCCTTAGTTACTCCGTCCTTATATATTGCCGTTACATCCTTCCATCCAGAAATGATCCCCACCCAATTAGCTTTGTCCATCGCTGGTACACGTGAAGGAATCCCATTTCCGGCATTTGTGGAAGCGGTTATTATGGAACTCGCTTTAGAGCTTTTACGGGAAGCGGGAATCCGGCTGCCCGGCCCGATAGGTCAAACTATCGGAATTGTGGGAGGTTTAGTTATTGGAGACGCTGCTGTGCGGGCTCGATTGGTCAGTCCTATTATGGTGATAGTTGTTGCTCTAACTGCGATTGCTGGCTTTATTATCCCCACGTACTCATTAGGATTTGGCTTGCGAATCACCCGCTTTTTCCTAATGATATTAGCTAGCCTTTTAGGGATCTATGGATTAACTCTCGGCATGTTGATCCTATTAGGGCATCTCGCCACTGTAACTAGTTTTGGAGTGAGCTTTTTGTCTCCTTGGGCACCACTTAATTGGCATGATCTGGGGGATTCAGTCATTCGAGGGCCTTGGCACAAAGCAAATAAACGCCCAAACTATACCACACCTCAGAATCGCCGACGACAACCGCCGTTTAAGAAGCGAAGAAAGGCTCAGAAAAAATGAATCCAAAAAAATTAGCTC
>SKHL01000232.1 GCA_007116995.1 Limnochordia bacterium | reverse complement strand
TAGCGGACATCCGTGATCAGTTAGAAGCTCGCGATCATCGGCTAACTCCCCAACGCGAGACAGTGATTCAAGTCCTACTAGAAAATCGGCAAGCCCATCTTAGTGCGGAAGACATCTATCGTTCTACGAAAGAAAAATACCCTGATATTGGTTTGGCCACCGTGTATCGTTCCCTAGAATTGCTTGAAAAGATGAATATCGTATACAAGCTAGAGTATGGAGATGGTCAGAGTCGCTATGAATTAAATCACCAGTCGGAAGAACATTACCATCATCACTTAATTTGCTTGAAGTGTGGAGGAATTAGCGAATTTAATGATGATCTTTTGGAGACAATTGAAAAGAAAATAAAAGCCCAATCAGAATTTCGCGTCATCGATCATTGCTTGCGGTTTTTTGGGTATTGCGCTCAGTGTGACAAGGCGGGTGAAGGCCGTTAATTCACTCTGGGGACGATTAAGGACGCACAATACTGTTGACAAAGTTTGTTATAGAGTGTATTATGATATCAATCTTATTAATAATAGCTTTGAATGAGAAGAGTAGCGTATTGGCTCTTTTAGAGAGGGAAACCCAGCGGGTGGAAGGTTTCCTAAGAACGCTAATAGGTGAACGTCGCTCAGGAGCTGCTAGGAGGAATATAGTATTCCTAGCCGGGGACCCCGTTAATGCCATGAAGCTGCTCATTAGCTTGTTGTTTTTATGGCTAATGGGAATAAAGGTGGTACCGCGAAATCAACTCTTTCGTCCTTTGGGATGAGAGGGTTTTTTTATTAGAACGGAGAGTATTAGTTTTGCCTTTAAAGAAGGATATAATGTCCTTCGTAAGTTTTAGAGAGGGAGTGAAAAATATGGAGAAGACAGGGATTTTAGAGAAAATTTATAGTCCCCAGGAAGTTGAAGATAAGTGGTATAGTCACTGGGAAAGACAAGGGTATTTTCATGCCGAAGTAGACCAAGATAAGCAACCTTTCTGTATTGTGATTCCCCCGCCAAATGTTACAGGTCAGCTACACATGGGCCATGCTCTAGACGAAACATACCAAGATATATTAGTTCGCTGGAAGCGTATGCAAGGGTATAATGCTCTGTGGATTCCAGGAACGGATCACGCAGGTATCGCCACCCAAGCCCGGGTAGAAGACCATATTCGCAAAGAAGAGGGGTTAACTCGCCATGATTTAGGTAGAGAGGAGTTCCTTGAGCGTGTTTGGGCTTGGAAGGACGAGTACGGAGATCGCATCATCACCCAGTTGAAAAAGCTTGGTTCTTCTGCGGATTGGAAGCGAGAACGGTTCACCATGGATGAAGGTTGCTCACAAGCAGTTCGTGAAGTATTTGTTCGCCTGTATGAAAAGGGTTTAATTTATCAGGGTCACTATAGTGTGAATTGGTGTCCCCAATGCAGCACAACCCTATCAGATATTGAAGTTAACCATCAGGAGCAAGCAGGTAAGATCTATCGGATAAAGTACCCACTAGCCGATGGATCTGGGTTTATTGAGGTTGCTACTACTCGACCGGAGACAATGCTTGGAGATACGGCTGTGGCGGTTAACCCTCAGGATGAACGGTACAAGTCAATGCTTGGCGAGAGTGTTATCGTACCTTTGGTGAATCGGGAAGTGAAAATCATTGCCGATGATTATGTGGATCCTAGTTTTGGCACCGGAATGGTGAAAATTACACCAGCTCATGATCCCAATGACTTTGAGATTGGACTCCGCCATCAACTAGACCAGATTCAGGTTATAGGACTCGATGCTACCATGACCAAGGAGGCCCAGCAATATGTGGGACTTGAACGTTACCAGTGCCGTAAGCAGGTTGTTGCGGATTTGCAGGCTCACAATCTATTAGTGGAGATTAAGGAGCACGATCATGCTGTCGGCGAATGCTATCGTTGTGATACAGTAGTGGAGCCCCTAGTTTCTAAACAATGGTTTGTTAAGATGAAACCCTTAGCCGAGCCTGCGATAGCTGCTGTTAAAAGTGGTGATATTCGATTTGTCCCTGAGCGCTTTAGTAAGCAATATTTGCATTGGATGGAGAACATCCGAGACTGGTGTATATCCAGGCAATTATGGTGGGGTCATCGTATACCAGTCTGGTATTGTGATCAATGTGGGGAGTCATTTGCAGCCACGATCGATCCCATCCAATGTAAACACTGCGAATCTAGCTCAATTCAGCAAGATCGAGATGTGCTCGATACTTGGTTTTCATCGGCTTTATGGCCCTTTTCTACCATGGGTTGGCCGGAGCAGACTAAGGAGCTTAATCACTTTTACCCTACTAGTGTATTGGTGACAGGGTTTGATATTATTCCTTTTTGGGTTTCGCGGATGATTTTCATGGGGCTTGAATTTATGGAAGAGCGCCCATTTCCTGATGTGCTAATTCATGGTTTAGTGCGAGATGAACAAGGGAGAAAGATGAGCAAATCCCTAGGAAATGGTGTAGATCCATTGGATGTGATTGCTCAATATGGTGCGGATGCGCTCCGTTTCACTTTGGTAACTGGCGTTTCTCCGGGAAATGATTTGCGGTTTATTCGCGATAAAGTTGAATCATTCCGTAATTTTGCCAATAAGATTTGGAATGCAGCTCGTTTTACCTTGATGAATTTAGAGGATTTTGATTCTGACAAAGGTAGCTTGGATGAGATGAATCTTACCATTGCAGATCAATGGATCCTAAGTCGCTACGAATTCACCGTAACTGAGCTTACCCGCTTCCTAGATCGCTATGATTTGGGAGAAGGGGCTCGTGTTCTCTATGACTTTATTTGGAGTGAGTTATGTGACTGGTATATTGAGTGGATTAAACCTCGCTTATATGGAAAGCTAGGGGAGGAATCTAGGTATACAGCCCAGTATGTGCTGGGGTATGTTTTTAAACATACCATGCAGTTGCTCCATCCCTATATGCCGTTTATTAGCGAAGAGATTTGGCAGCACTTACCCGATACGGGGAAGACCATTATGTTAGCTGCATGGCCTACACCCCAAGGATTACGGCAACTAGATGGCGAGCGGACGATGGGACTGCTGATGGACGTAATCACGGAAATTCGCATCTTGCGGAGCAAAAAACAAGTCCCGCTTGGGCGAAAGATTACCGCTATTTTCCAGGCAGATCAGGAGAAACAACAAATTCTTGCTGAAAATGGGGACTATCTGAAGAGTCTTGCGGGCTTAGATAGCTTAGAGTTGCAGAGCCCTGGGGCAAAACCAGAGCGTTCTATTAGTGCAATTACCAATGGAGTAGAGATATATCTCCCGTTAGCTGGTATGGTGGATATGGAGGAAGAGATTACTCGCATTGAAAAGGACCTAGCTCGTGCTCATCAAGAGCTTGAACGCGCACAGAAGAAGTTGAATAATCCTGGATTTATGAGTAAAGCTCCTGCAGCTGTAGTCGAGAAAGAGCGAGAGAAAGTTACGAGCATGGTTGACACAGTAACAAAGCTCCAAGCCCTATTAGGAGAGATGAAAGGTGCCTAGTGACAATCCTTTTGCTACAAGGCAACGATTCGGTAGCCAGTTAGGTCTAGAACGAATTACCCAACTCTGTTGTGCCTTGGAGAATCCGCAGCATCAGTTTCGCTCCATTCATATTGCTGGTACTAATGGGAAAGGTTCTGTGGCAGCAATGCTACGATCTATTCTAAGTGAGGCGGGGTATAAAACAGGGTTATATACTTCGCCTCACTTAGTGGAGTATAGTGAGCGATTTCAAGTCGATGGAGTGCAGATTATCTCGACTCGATTACAGTCCTTAGCCCAACAAGTGGAACTAGCATGTAAACAGATCGAAGCGAATCACCCTGAGCTTGGCGTGTACACGGAGTTTGAGGTGGCTACAGCCCTGGGTTTTCTCCACTTTGCTCATGAACAAGTGGATGTGGCTATTATCGAAGTTGGTCTCGGAGGTCGTTTAGATGCCACCAATGTTATTATCCCGGAAGTAAGTGTGATCACACCGATTGGCCACGATCATATGGAATGGTTAGGTAATACACTGCCTCAAGTAGCCAAGGAGAAAGCAGGAATCATTAAGTCGGGACGGCCAGTAGTGAGTGGGATGCAACAGTGCGAAGTAGATGCTGTATTGTATCAAGTTGCACAGGAACAGGGTAGTGTTCTGTACCAGTTATCTCAGACACAGTGGGCGCCGGGTTTATGGGGGCTACACGGAGGCGAGGTTTGTTTTCCGTCGTTATCTGATCAACCGTTTTCTTTTTCTCTACTAGGGGCGCATCAATGTGATAATGCTGGGTTAGTCTTACTCACCGTTGAGCAGCTTCTAGTGCTGGGCTGGGATATTTCTGTGGAAAACATCAGGGAAGGATTGAACAAAACTAGCTGGCCAGGGCGGTTAGAACTAATCAGACAAGATCCTGTCGTGATCTTAGATGGAGCCCATAACCAAGAGGGATTTGATGCTCTTGCTCGTTCGCTCAAGTCCTTCCGACCTGGAAAAAAGCAGGTGACCTTCTTGATTGGGATGCTAGAGAACAAGGAAAGTAGCCTGATTAAGCCCCTACTACCGCTGGCGAAGAGAATAGTGTTCTCCCAGATTACCACAGGTCGGATTCCACCAAAAGATCCCCATATTCTACAAGCATATGCCCAAACCCAAGGGGTTGATGCTCAGGTAGTTCCTGTGTTAGCCGAAGCTATTAAGACAGTGGAACAGGACGAGTTCGCCTGTATCTGTGGTTCACTTTATCTAATTGGCGGGGTTAAAGCGCATTTGCTTGGGAAAAATAGAGGAAATTGCTAGTAATTGGCGTAGATATTAGTAGAGGTTATCTGCAAAAGAGATATGTTTCTGCGTAGGTTGACATAATGATAATTCGGAGGTAGCTCCATGGCTCAAGATAACAAACGGAGTAATAAGTTCTGGCACCATGAAGGTTTTTCTTTCGCGCTTACGTTAATCTCAGCTAGTATCGTTTTTATTTTTCTAGGGTATATGATGGGTCAATATGCGGTAAATGTGATTGGGGATCGGTTTGGAACATCTACCGTCAATCAGCAGCAGATAGATAATGTAAATCAAGAGATACAACATCAGCTAAGTCAATTACCCATCGCTAGTTCGGATGAGGAAGAGTCTATTACTGTGACGTCTCCCCAACGAGTAGTTGAACGACCGCTGGCAGCCCCAGCCACAGAACCTGCTACAACTCCCCCCGCAGTGATGACGGATAGCCTGTACCGGGTACAGACAGGAGCTTTTTCGCAGCAAATCAACGCCCAGCGGATGATGGAGAGTCTCAAAGAAAAGGGGT